>JAKEHX010000678.1 GCA_022614795.1 Planctomycetaceae bacterium
GACTCATAATCCTTTGGTTCCCGGTTCGAGTCCGGGCGGCCCTACTTCCGCATGACGCCGCATAACTCTTCATCCTTCAAGGGGTTATGGCGAACGTCATTCACGACGCGCAACCCCGAACGCGCGCTTGAAGGGCTCCGTCACGGTCCTGGATTTGTCGACGCCTTTTCGCCAATCGGCGGCCAACTTGCCAATCACCCTGACCACTGGCCAGGGCTTTGCATGCTAAAGCTGGCGATTTGTGGGTGCGGCTGGCCCGTGCTGGCCTGGTCAGGGGCGTTGCCGGGGCGGATGACGAGCGTGGTTTGCAAACCGGCGGCGCGGGCAGCATCGAGCTCGGCGACGATGTCGCTAAGGAACAGAATTTCGCCGGGCGGTATGCCAAAATCGGCGGCGATCTTGCGATAGCTATCGGCTTCTTTCTTGGGGCCCGTGGTAGTGTCGTAGTGGCCGCGGAAGTGGCTCAAGAGGTTGCCCGCGATCGTGTGGCCGAAGAAAAGCCTTTGGGCCTGGATGCTGCCGGAGGAGTAGATCCGCACGTCTTTGCCGGCGGCATTCCACGCCGCGAGCGCGGGCGGCACGTCGTCATAGACATGAGCCATTAGTGCGCCGCTTTCAAAGCCGGCTTGCCAGATCAGACCCTGAAGCTGCTTGAGGCCGGTGGCCTTGAGGTCGGCGTCCATCTGGCGAATCACCTCGCGGCAGACGACGTCGGCGGCCTTGAGCGGATTGTTGCGGCTCAAACGGTGCGTGCTCAGCCACGCGGCCAGCGACTCGTGCCCCGCATCGTGGGCAATCGCCTCAAACGCCGCGATATAGTCGGGTTCTTCCCAGTTCGTCGGCACCTCGAACGTGAGGTGCTTGCGGACATAAGGGAACATCACGTCATAGACGAAGCTGATGCTGGAGGTGGTCCCTTCGATGTCGAGCAGAATGCCGCGGGGCGGGGTTCGGGAGTCGGGCTTGGTAGGGTGCATGAGCGCAGCGATATGCACCGTGTCTGTGACTGAATCGCGCAACGGTGCATTGCGCTTCGCTTATGCACCCTACACCTTCACGACCGAATCGAACTGAGCTGCCGGCTGCATGTACGCTGGGCCGAGGCAGACGGGCGTGTAGCGCTCGTGGAGCTTGCTGCCGTCGATGTAGTGCGGCGTCCAGCCCGAGGTGTCCTGAAACAGCCGGATGCAGCGGATCGTCTTGTCGTTGCACAGATCGAACCAGTGTTTGGTGCCGCAGGGGACGTTGATCAAATCGCCCGATTCGACCTGGATGGCAAACACGGGGCCATTGTCAGGGTGGATGTGGAAGACGCCGCTCCCTTTGACCGTAAAGCGGACCTCGTCCTCGCTGTGCGTGTGCTCCTTGCTGAATTTGGCCAGCAGGGCGTCGAGGTTCGGCGTGGCGGGCGAGACGTTGATCACGTCGGCGGTGACGAAGTTCCCTGACTTCTTGAGCCGTTCGATTTCCGGGGCGTAGGTTTCGAGAATCTGTTCGTTGGTCGCTTCGGCGGGGAGGCGGCCTTCGACGTCCCACTTTTCGTACCAGATGCCGAAGGGCTTGAGGAAGGCGCGGATTTCGTCGGTGCCGGTGATTTCGCGGTTTTCGTCCTGGACGCGGATGCGAGCCATGCTCATGCTCCTCGGTTTGATGTTCTCAAATAATCCCGTTCGCCTTCAGCTCGCCCGACAGGATCATCCGGCGGGCGACGCATTCGAAGAGGAACTCGAATATCTCGACGTGGCGACGGGCCTCGTCGACGTCGCGGCCCCAAGTATACAGGCCATGCTTGCGGATCAGGTAGCCGTGCGCCAGCGGCTCGGCCGAGTCGCTCATCCGCTCGCGGACCTGCTCGGCCAGCACAGGAATGTCTTGGGTGTTGTCGAAGATTTCGACCCAGCTCGCGTGCTCGTGGGTCTTGACTCCTTCGAGCCCCTTCAGCATTTCGTAGCCGCTGATTTCAATTCCACCCTGCGAGAAGAACAGGTCCGACAGCAACGTGCTCCACACCGAGTGCGTGTGCAGGACCGCGCCGACCCCCGGCTGGCTGGCGGCAACGACGTGCAACAGCGCTTCGGCGGATGACTTTGGTTGCCCATCGGCGACCGGCTTGCCGCTGGCGGCGATGCGGACGAAATCGCCGCGGCTGAGCCGGCCTTTGTCCTTACCGCTGGCCGTGACCAACAGCTCCAGGGGATCGCGGCTGACGACGACGCTGTAGTTGGAGCTGGTCCCCACGCTCCAGCCGCGTTGCCAGAAGATGGCGCCCACGTCTCGGAGGGCGTCGATCTGGTCGACGAGGCCGGCGAGAGCGGGGTGCAGTTGGGCGGGGTGTCGGGCGGAGGTCATGACGACGGAAAGCCGGGGAACAAGGACGCCTCAATTTATCACAGCCCGCGGAGAGGGCAACGGCGGAACTCTCGTCCTCGTCCTCGTAACTCCTCCTCGTCCTCGGTTCGGCCGACGCCCATTCGAGGACGAGGACGACGACGAGGACGAGAACGAAGGCCGACGGTGTTCAGCCCAGAAACTCGCGAATGGCCGCGTTCACCTCGGTCGGCTTTTCGAGAGGGGCCATGTGGCCGGCGGCGGCGATTTCGACAAAGCGGGCCTGGGGCATTTGCTCGGCAAAGCCGCGCATTTCGGAGGGCGTACTGATGGCGTCGTGCTGGCCGCAGAGGACGAGCGCCGGCATATCGAAGCGGCTCAGCCACGGCGTGACATCGGGCCGCTGGGCCATGCCGCGCGAGGCGGCGGCGATTCCCTTGGGATTGGTGCGCAGAATAACCTGCCGCGTGGCCTCGACGCACCGCGCCTTGGAGTCGATCGTGGCCGGGGCGAAGAGCTTGGGGAGCATCGTTTCGGCGACGAAGCTTGGGCCCTCCTTCAGCACGCGCTCGGCCAGGCCGATGCGATTGGCTGCGGTTTCGGGTGTGTCGCCCACGGCGCGCGTGTCGCACAGGATCAGCTTCGCCAGCCGCTCGCGATAACGCAGACCGAACTGCCAGGCGACATAGCCCCCCATCGACAGGCCGCAAAGAACGACCGGCTCTTTGATCGCTAACCGATCGAGCAGTTGGACCAGATCGTCGGCCATCAGTTGCATGGTGGCCAGGCCCGCCGTGACGCCGCTTTGGCCAAAGCCGCGCAGGTCGGGAGCGATCACGCGATATTGATCGGCCAGCGCGTCAAGCTGCCCCTGCCACATCGTGTAATCGAGCGGAAAGCCATGCACGAGGAGGAGCGGCGTTCCGCGGCCGCGCTCGACGTAGTGGAGGTCGATTTCGTGGACTTTGGCGGTTGGCATTTGTCAGTTGTCATTGGTCATTTGTAGCCGAACTCGCCAGAGTTCGGGCATATTTCGGAAGTCTGGCGACTTCCGCTACTAGAAAGTTATGCCGCAGAGGCGGAGGATCCATTGGCCGATGAGGAGCACACCGAGGAGGCCAAAGAACCATTGCGGCCAGCGGCCCATGCGCAACTCGGGGCGGCCGCTGCGAATGCGGGCCAGCTGCACGAGGCGGAAGGGAATCTGAAACGCCAGCATGGCGAACAGCAGCGGACCGGCGGGGTTATAGTGCCAGGCCATGCGCAAATCGCCGTGGGCCAGCGAGATGAAACAGCGCGTCATGCCGCAGCCGGGGCAGCCCAGGCCGGTCAAGCGTCTGAACATGCAAAGCTCCGGCAGCGGCACGCCCAGGACCGGCACGAGGACCTGCGTCTCTTCGCGAACGCTGAGCAAGAGCGACAGGACCAGGACGCCGACGCAGATCACCAGGATGACCGTGTGGTAAAGCGGGTCGGGGCGGACCAAGCGCTTAGGCGGCAGGGATGGACTTTCAGTCGTCGTGCTCGACGAGGCTTCGGGAGATGCCGATTCAACGGACATGTGAAGGATGCTTGGCTGGTGAATCGGCTGGCGGCGTGAAAAGGAGGATATTGCCTCGCTCACGCTTCGGGTTAGTATCGTCGCATCGCTGACGCTTCGGGTTAGTCGTCCTACTTCGGCTTGTCCCCGCCCTTGGCTGCCAGCTCCTTCTTGAACAGCGCGAGCTGCCGCCGCATCTGGCCGGAATTCGGGTCGAGCTTGACCGCCTGCGACTGGTATTTAACGGCGTTTTCCAGGTCGCCCGCCGCGAAGTAGCAGCGGCCCAGCGTGTCCAAATAGCCGGGGTAATCAGGCCGCAGCTCCAGCGACCGCTGGCTGAGCCTGATCGCTTCGTCGAAATCGCCGTACGTATTGCCCATCAGCCAGGCGATCTGATTGCACATCAGGGCGACCCGGCTGTTGTAGTGATTCTGCAATTCGCCGGTGGGGGCCTGTTCGGCATCGGCCTTGTTTTTGTTGAGCATCTGTCGAAACATCGTTGTCGTGCTGTCGATCAGGGCCTTGGTCTTGGCCTTGCGCTCGTCCGACTGGTTGGGCAGCCGATAGAGGGCGATCAAGGCGTCGGCGTCGGTGGGGTCCTTGGCGATGGCCTGGTTGAGCCGGGCCTCGACCTCGTCGAACTTCTGCTGTTCGGTCAGGGCACAGGCGTAGAAATAGTTCATGCGGGAATAGACCCCTTCGGGGTCGCGCTGGGCCCGCATGCAGGTGTCCTTGGCCGACCCGTCCTTGTCCATCAGGTCGCAGACCGCCTTGAGCGTGTCGGCGGCCTCCTGTTCCTTGAGCTGATCGTGCAGCAGCTCGGAAAGGAGGAAGCGAGCGCCGAAGTCGAGCACCGATCCGGCGGGAGCGGCCTTCATGATCTGCCGGAATTCGCGCTCGGCCCACTCGTGCAGCCCCACGTCCTGAAGCTTGACGCCGACGAGGCGGTGTTCCTCGAGGTTTTCCGGATTGAGATTGAGGGCCCGCTCGGCGGTTGCCTGGCCCTCATCGGTATTGCCCAGCTTGAGCTGCGTTTCGGCCAGTCGATACAGCAGCTCGGGGGACTGAGCGAACACGGTGTCGAATTTCTGGGCGACTTCGAGCACCACGTCGTATTTTTCCGCATGAATCAGCCACTGGACCAGCTCTTTCACCTGCTCGGGCGTGCCGTTGAGCAGGGTGAAGGTCCGGCGAATGACCTCGACGACCTCCTGTTCCTTGCCTTGCCGCTTGAGCAGCTCGACCTGCCAGCGATAGAGGTCGCGGACAATGTCCGGCGTGGTTTTCTCCGGGTGCTTGTTCATGGTTTCCTGCTCGGCCCGCGTCAGCGCATCCCACTGGGGGAGCGATGCCGCCGGATCGATCAGGGTCTGGGCATAGACCCGCAGCCAATCGGCTGACGGCCGCTTGCTGTTGCCCACGATTGCGCCGATCGATTTGGCAATTTCCTGGCGGAGGGCGGCGTCGGCGATTTCCGGCTGCTCCATCACTTTCAGGGCGGCATATTTCGAAAGGGCGTCGATCGTCTCGAAACGCGCCAAGCGGCAGAGCGGGCCGATGCCCTGCCGCTCGGCCACTTTGGCCAGCTGCTCCATGCGGTTGCGGCGCTCGCCGTCGGACAGATCGCCGTAACCGCGCAGGATTTTGACGACCTCGGGGGAATCGGACTCGTGAAACCAGCGGACGCTCATGCTGCGGACGAGATAGCGGGCCCGCAGCGAGATTTCCGGGTCGTTGTCGTTCTGGGCGGCGTGCAGGGCGTCGAACGCTTCCAGCCCCAGGTGAGCCAGCTCGGCCTGGGCCGTCTCGCGGGTCGTGAAGTCCTCGGCCCCGAGCTGCTTGATGAGCGCGGCCAGGCGGGCCTGGTCTTTCGCGGCGGCGGGCTGATCGGCAGCGGGCTTTTCGGCGGCGGCTTGGGCATCCTGGCCTGTCGCTGGCGGCGCGATGGATAGCACGGCCAACAGGCAAAGGGGGGCAAAAGTGGTTCGAAGTTCGAGCATGGGACTCACTCCTTCCCTGTCAGAATACCCCACAAGCAGGCGGACAAACAAGGCGAAGGGGAGGTGGGGTGATGGGTGCGAGGATTGTTACAAACGAACCCTTGACAAGCGCACGTCGGTTCAGTAACATGGGTGCATGATGGGCAGTCTGTGCAGACGCGCCCATCAAGCCGCCCCCGTGCGGCGGCCTGGTATTGTCGCCTTTCGCTCCGAGGTTGTGAATGAATCCCGTAGCGGAACTCGCCAGAGTTCCGAATCCGCGGAAAAACCTGAAGTCTGGCGACTTCAGCTACGAA
>JAKEHX010000679.1 GCA_022614795.1 Planctomycetaceae bacterium
CGGTACTGAGGACGTGACAACCCGCGCAACCGCTTGATGCGGCTTTTGCTCACCTTCGTTGGCTCGTGTCGCAAGTAATGCTCAATTGCGTCACACACCTCGGCGCGTTTGTTTGCCTTGAGGTCTTCCAAGTCCTCGGCCGCTTCTGGCGCCAAGACGATGTCGTACGGCATTCTGGCTAGATTCTAGCTAGATTTCCAGGGAGCGGCAATCGTACACGATCCGATCCCGGTTATTCTGCCTCGGCAGCGGGGCCAAGTGGCGTAGGATTGTGTTAAACCTTTGTCGTACAATACGTTACTCACTTCCGTGCGACCTCGGCGCCCCTGACTTACTGGCATGGCCGCTACCGCTGCTACTGTCGTCGTAAACCCTTATCCCCGCTCGCTTTTGGCGGGTTTGCGATGGCGGATTCGGCTGTATGTGCTCCTGGAGGGGCTGTCGGTTGCCGTGATCTGGCTGGGGCTGATGTTCTGGATCAGCCTGGGACTCGACTACCTGCCGGTGCTGGTCGGGGCCAGTGAAATGCCCGCCCTGGCTCGGGGGGTGCTCCTGGCTGCGACTGCGGCAGTGCTCGCCTGGCTCTTGTATCGATTTGTGCTCCGCCGCCTGTTTGTCCGATTGGCCGACCGGAGCATGGCCCTGCTGCTTGAACGCAAATTCCAAGGCTTCGACGAAAGCCTGGTGACGGCGGTCGAAATGGCCGAAGTGCCCGACCACGCCTCCGCGTTCAGCCGCGATCTCTTGGACAAGACTTCGGACGAGGCGTTCGCCGCGGCGGGCGACGTCCGCTACGGCAAAGTGATGAACTACGGCCGGCTGAACCTGAGGCTGATGGCGGCTTCGGCGCTGGCGCTTTCGGTGGCAGCGTTTGGAGCGCTCAATGCCAGCGCCTTCGACACGGCCGCCAAGCGGCTGTATTTGCTCAGCAACGAGTCGTGGCCGCGCAGCGCGAGCATTCGCGTCGCCGGCATCGAAGTGCTGCGCACGGCCGCTCCCGGCCAGGAGGCGCCGCGTTCCGTCACAGTTCCCTTCAAGAACGGCTTGGTGAAGGTCGCCAAAGGGGCCAACGTACAGCTCAAGGTCGAAGCGGACCTGGCCCCCAAGGCGAAGGTCGTGCCGCAGCAGTGCACGATCTACTATCGCACGCAAAATGCCGACGGCTCGCGCGGCGAACGGGGAAGCGTCGTGATGAGCAGCTTCCGCGACACAACCGCCTTCCGCAACTTCTGGTTCGACAACAAGCCCTTCAAGGGCGTCCTCTCGACCATCCAGTTCGACGTGGTCGGCTTTGACCATCGCGTCAGCGGCTATCGCCTGGAAGTGGTCGACAGCCCGGCGGTTGTCGAAACGAAAATGGACCTGACGTATCCGCCGTACATGGTCGATGAAGCCACCTCGAACTTCCTGCCAGTGACCGACCAGGAGTATCTGCCCGCGGGCACATTCGTTCCGCTGGGGACGCAGGTCAAGCTCAAGTTCAAGTCGAACAAGCCGCTCAAGCAAGCCGAGATACTCGACGTCGCCAGCGGCGAGCGAACGATCATCGAAATCCCCACTGGCAAGAGCGAGGACCGCTTCACCTATGCGATTGACGCACTGAAGGCCAGCGCCACGCTCGAAGTCTCTCTGCTCGACACAGACAATGTGGCCACCGAGCGGCCCTACCGCGTGTTCCTGACCGGCATCGAAGATCAATCGCCGCAGATCGAGGTGCGTCTGGCCGGAATTGGTTCCGCAGTCACTCCCGATGTCGTCGTGCCCGTCCGCGGCAAGATCAGCGACGACTACGCGGTCAATGAAAACTGGTTCGACGTCCAGGTAAACGAGAGCGGCGATCCGCGGCAGGTGAAGTTCGCCCTCGGCAAGGCGGGCGCGGTCGAGCAGGAGATCGACTTCCGCCGCGAGCGGGGCGAGAAAGATGGGCTCTTGATCAAGCCCGGCGACCGGCTGTACCTGGCCGTCAAAGCTAGCGACAAGTATGCCTTGGCCGACGAGCCGCACACGGGAGTCGGCGACCGCTACGAGCTGGACGTAGTCACGCCCGAGCAGCTATTGGCCATGCTGGAGGTCCGCGAGGTCGGTCTGCGTCGCCGGTTTGAGCTGATCATCGACGAAATGACGCAGATGCGCGATTCGCTGTTGCGGGTGAAGGCGAGCCTGTCGGCGAGTCCCTTACCTGGCGCGGCCAGCGGCGCGGAGCCTGAGGACCTGAGGACCGACGACCAGCCTGACGGCCAGCCGCTCACCCCCGAACAAAAGGCGCAGCGCGAGGCGGAGCTGCGCCTGTTGCGCGTGCAGCGGGCGATGCAGCAGAGCCAGAAATCGGTGCAGGAAGTACTCGGTGTCGCGGCAGGCTTTTTGGACATTCGCGAGGAGCTGATCAATAACCGCGTCGATACCGAGGACCGCAAGAATCGGCTCAAGGAGCAGATCGCCGACCCGCTGAACAAGACGTGTGCCGAGGAGTTTCCGATCCTCGACCAGCGGCTGGCGGCGGCTGAGACGCTGCTGCGCGAGGCGGGCGTTACCGTTGCAAAAGACAAGGCCGCCCCGCTGGCCGACGAGGCAATCGACCAGGCCAACACGGTGCTGACGCAGCTCGAAGATGTCCTGGCCAAGATGCAGGACCTGGAAACTTACAACGAATTGCTTGAGATCGTCCGCGATTTGCTCAAAGATCAAGAGAAGCTGATCGAGCGCACCCAGCAGGAACGCAAGCGACAAACGCTGGAGGAACTCAAGTAGCAAGGCGAGCGGGGCGTCAGCCCCCTGAGGCAATACGGGAGAGAGTTACAATGAGAGTGCTTTGGCACATCAGCGTTGCCGGCGTGGTCCTTTGGGCGATTTTTAACGCGAAGGTTTTCCCCCAGGACCCAGCTCCACCTTCTCCTTCCAGGCCCGCCGAGGCCGGCCCGACCACGGGGGACGAGCTTGCTCTCGATCAGGGGCAGGTCGCCGATAAATACAAGCGGCTGGAAGAGTTGATGATGAAAATGGCCGAGCTGGAAGGGGCCACGAACCCCAAGCGCGCGGCCCTGCTCACACGGGCGGTCGAGCAATCGAAAGAGCGGCTCACCAAGACGCAGCTTGAATCGATTGTCAAGCTCCTCAGCCAAAAGCAGCTCAAACGGGCCATCGACGGCCAGTCGACGGTGAAAACGGATTTGAAAGCTTTGCTGGAACTCTTGATGAGCGAGGACCGTTCCGACCGGCTCAAAAGCGAACAGCAGCGGATTCGCGAGTACATCAAGGAGGTCGAGCGGTTGATCCGACTGGAAAAGTCGGTGCAGGGACAGAACGAGGGGGGCGCCGATCCGAAGAAGCTGGCTCAGGAGCAAGGCCGCATTGCCAACCAGACCGGCGACCTGGCTAACAAGATCAAGGAGAACGAGGAAGGGCAGCCTTCCGACCAGAAGAGCGGTGAAGAAGGGAAGCCCAAAGAAGGCGAGCCCAACGAGGGCAAGCCGTCGGAAGGCAAGCCGAACGAAGGGAAGCCCAATGAGGGCAAGCCGAACGAGGGCAAGCCCGAAGAGGGGAAACCGAACGAAGGCAAGCCGAACGAAGGAAAGCCGTCGGAAGGGAAACCTCAGGAGGGCAAGCCCAATGAAGGCAAACCGTCCGAAGGCAAGCCGTCCGAAGGCAAGCCAAGCGAGGGGCAGCCGAGCGAAGGGAATCCGAGCGAAGGCAAGCCCATGGAGGGTCAACAAGGCCAGCAGGGTCAACAAGGCCAACAAGGCCAACAGGGTCAACAGCAACAACAGCAGCAGCAGGAAGACCAGAACGCCAACCCGGCTCGCAAGCGCCTCGAGCAGGCGCAGCAGAAAATGCAGGAGGCTCAGAAGAAGCTGGAAGAGGCCAAGCGCAAGGAATCGGTCGAGGACCAGCGGGCGGCCCGCGAAGAGCTGGAGAAGGCGAAGGCCGAGCTGGAGGAAATCCTGCGGCAGCTGCGCGAGGAAGAAATCGCCCGCACCCTGGCGATGCTCGAGGCCCGCTTCCGCAAGATGCTCGAGATGCAGTTGGCCGTCTATGAATCGACCCGCCGGCTCGATCAACTGCCCGAGGAAAAGCGGGGCGAGCCCTTCCTGGTGCAGACGGGCAAGCTGTCAAACGACGAGCGGAAGATCGCCATCGAGGCGCAAAAGGCCCTGACGCTGCTTCAGGAGGAAGGCTCGTCGGTGGCTTTCCCGGCGACCGTGGACGTCATGCACGAAGACATGGAGCAGGTGGCCGAGCGGCTGGCCGACGCCAAAGTGGACGACATCACCATCGGCATCGAGGAGGACATTATCGCCGCGCTTGAGGAGTTGATCGAAGCTCTGCAAAAGGCCCAGCTAGACCTGGAACAGCAGCAGCAACAACAGCAACAACAGCAGCAACAAGACCAGGAGCAGCCGCTGGTCGATCAGATCGCCGAGCTGAAGATGATCAAGGCCCTTCAGGAGCGGGTGAATAAGCGGACGGTTCGCTTCTCGCGGCTCTTAACCGACGACCAGGACCCGGTCGGCCAGGCGGAGAGCGCCGAGCTGGTCGATGCGATCCGCAAGCTGAGCGAGCGGCAGCAGGACGTGTTCCGCATTACGCGGGATATCGTGCTGGGGAAGAACAAATAGGAGCAGCGCCCACCCACGGACATGAAGCCTACGGTGTACATCGAGACTTCGATTGTCGGGTACCTGGCGTCGCGGCCAAGCGCGGATGCGATTGTCGCGGCGAATCAACGACTTACTCACGAATGGTGGACTACCTATCGACCCCAATTCGATCTGTTCATCTCGGAAGCTGTGGAAGCAGAATGCGCCGCAGGCGACCCAACGGCGGCTTTAGAGCGAAAAGTCTACTTATCCGGACTGTCAATCCTGAAAATATCAGCCGAGGCGAAGCAACTTGCGGTACAATTCATGCAGCAGATTCCTCTCCCTACGAAGGCTGATGTGGATGCGCTTCACATCGCCTCGCCGCGATTGGTGGGCTGGAATTCCTGCTCACTTGGAACTGTACACACATCGCCAACGCCGTATTGCAGCCGCGGATTCGAGCGATTTGCAGGAAGTCTGGAGTGGAGCCTCCTGTGATTTGCACGCCGATGGAGTTGAAGGAGATCTGAAAATGACATGGCGAGACCCGATCGTCGAAGAAATGCGAAAGCTGCGCGAAGAATACGCCGCGCGCTTTGGATTCGACTTGGAGGCCATCTGCCGGGATCTCCATGCACGCGAGGCCGCTCATCCCGAGCGACTTGTCTCGCGAAAGCCTCGGCCGGCGATTGAGACCAGTACTTCGAAGCGAGAACCCGCGGCCTAGTTTGACACAATACGGGCTTCCGATTTCAGCCCGCAGGATTCGACGCGAGGACGAACCATGCGACAACTTTACGTGCTACTGCTAGGAGTCATTATTCTAGGTCGCACGGCGTCAGCCGACGACGAGTTGGCGCGCCGCGCCTCGTGGAACGTTCCCACCACGGCGGAAATCAAGGCCCGCCTCGACGACTTCCTCAAGGACCAGACTCTGAGCGAAGCCGACCGCCTGAAGCTCGATGCCCTGTGGCCCGATGACGCGGCCGCGATCGACCCGGCGGAGCTGCTCGACCGGCTGGCGGCGTCGCTGGCGATCGTCGAGCCGCGGGCAGTCGAGATCGTCAATCACTGCCAGCAAAACGCCGTGCCGCTGCCGCCGCTTCGGTTCGCCCTGCTCGACGACACATCGGCTCCGGAGCTGGTCCGCGACAACATGCGGCTCCTCTATGGCCGCTGGCTGGCTCAGCATCACCTCGTGGATGAATCGCTCGAATACCTGAAGGACCTCGCGCCGCAGAAAGTGGCCGACCCGATTTCGCTCCTCTTTTACCAGGCGGTCGGGCACCACCGGCTGCTGGCCAAAGAGCCCTGCCTCAAGTCGGTGACCCTGCTGCTGGAGAACGAGCCGCAACTGCCGAAGCGATACATGTCGCTCGCCAAGTTGATGGAAGCCGACATCAAGCCGCTGAAGGTCGATTCGCTCGACGAAATTGCGCGGCTGATGGAC
>JAKEHX010000680.1 GCA_022614795.1 Planctomycetaceae bacterium
AGTTGAAGCCGTTGCTCGAACAGTGCAAGCCGGCACCTTTTGGCGATGGCAAAAAGACCCGGTACGATCGCACCGTCCGCGACGCGCTTCAAATCAAGGCCGAGCAGGGAGGGTTTGCCATCGAGAACTTCGACCCCGAAGCGGCGGGCATTTTGAAGAAGATTCAACGAGGACTCGTTCCACACGACCCGAATCCCGTCTCGGCGGAGCTGTACACGGCAAACGTCTATACGGAGGGTGGGCACTTTGCGCCACACAAGGACACACCGCGAGGCACTGACATGTTTGGCACGTTGGTGGTGTGTTTGCCTTCGCAGTTTGTGAGCGGCCATTTGGTATTGAGTCACCGGGGAGTCGTGCAGAAGATCGACTGGGGATCCGCGATCCAGAAACAAAAGAACCCGAATCAGCTTCATTGGGCCGCGTTCTTCGGCGATGTGGATCATCAGATCAAGAGAATCTGGGCCGGGGCGCGGCTCACCTTGACCTATCTTCTGCGACGCGGCGAAGGCGGTGCGCCGTCGCGCGCTGTCGCCGGCGCTGAGCTCGCGCCGCGCATTCAGGAAGCATGGCACGCTTTGCTGGCAGATAAGAGTTTCCTGCCCAAGGGCGGAATCCTCGGTTATCCCTGTTGCCATCTCTACCACCAAGACGCACGCTTTCAGAGCAAGCAGCGCCCGCTCGACCGGCATTCTTCAACGATGCTCAAGGGACGCGATCATCTGGTCGCGGCGACAGCGCTTCAGACCGGATTGAAAGTCAGTTTCCATCCCTACATGTTCGAAAACTGCGCCGATGACACCTGGCAGCTCGAGCGCTTCCCGACACGCGACGAAAAAGCGACCTTGGGCTGGCAGGTAGATTCGTCCGACCTCGAAGGTGCTTTACCGATTCGGGCAAGTTCGGAAAAGGAAGGCGATTTTGGCGTCACCTGGCTGGAGCCTCCGCCGTCGTCGGATCAATCAACGTGGAAATCCGAAGCAGATCGTGATCCGGAGCTTCCGGCGGCAGCGCACCTTCACTCCTGCGACTATTGCCCCTGGGGCTACTTTGGCAATGAGAGTTCCGAGATCGATCTTTACACATTTGCGGCCTTGCACATGGAGATTCCGCGGTTCGGCCAGGGTCTTCGCGCGGCGACCAAACCCTCGACACGTACAATGCCCAAACGCGCGCGCTCAAGCCGCAAGGGCAACGCAAAACGACAATGACTTGCCAGAATCGTTGCTTGCTTCGGTCCGACACCCCGCGGGCGATGGGGCCGCCGCGAGAGGAAAGCAGCTCTGCAACTGGGGCCGGCTCGTCGGCAGCGACAGCCCTGCACGCCCCTCGTGCGGGGATGAAACGCTCGCCCCCTGCAGCTGCTGCGTCGCCTCGGACGGTCGCCGACGGCCGACGTACACCAGCAGCACGCGTGGACCATAGGATAGCGGCAGACGGCCGTTGGAGCTGCGATCGCCCGCGTTCGCCCCTGTCCGGGGCGCGCCATGCACACCCTTGCCCTGCCGCACCCGGCGGCCCAAGCCGGAGTCGTACAGCCCGCCCCCGCGGCCCGACGGCGCGTCGCGTTCATCACGCACTACGCGGAACTCTACGGCGCGAACCTGTCCCTGCTGAACCTCATCGAGGGCCTCGGCCGCTACGGCGTTCAGCCCCATGTGATCTCCCCCGAGCAGGGCGACCTGCTTCCGGAACTGGCCCGGCGAGGCATCCCGGCCGCCGTGCTTCCCTTTGAATGGTGGGTCTCGCCGCGGCGGACCGTGCTGGGGGCCACAGCCCGGCTGCTGCGGAATGTTCGCCGCCTCCGCCCCCTCGCCGCGCAGGTCGCCCGCTGGGGGTGCGACGTCGTGTACTCCAACTCCTCGGTGTTCGCCGTCGGGGCGATGGCGGCGGCCCGACTCAGGCTCCCGCACGTCTGGCACCTCCGCGAGTTCGGCTGGCGGGACTACGACCTGCTGCCGGACTTCGGGCAGCACCTGTCCCGCCTGGGGTTTCGCACCGCGGACGCGACCATCTTCGTGTCCCACGCGCTGCGGCGTGCGACCCTGGGCCGCCAGCCTGCGGCGAACTTGCACGTCATCTACAACGGGGTCGCCCCGGAGGCGGCCTTCGACGAGCGCCGCCGAGCCGCCGAGTCCCTGCGCGGCCGGCGCCAGCCGTTCACGTTCGTGCTGGTCGGCCGCTTCCGCCAGAGTAAAGGCCAGACGGTCGCGATCCGGGCCTTCGCGCAGGTCGCCGCCCGGCACCCCGCGGGGCGTCTGCTCCTGGTTGGCGGGGCCGGCCAGACGGGCCAGCAGAACTACTTCGATCGGTGTCGCGCCCTGGCCGACGAGCTGGCCGTGGCGGACCGGGTCGAGTTCTGGGGCTACGTTCCCGACCCGGAGCGCGCGTTCCTGGAGGCCGACGTGGCGCTGATGTGCTCGCGGCACGAGGCGATGGGCCGGGTGACGGCGGAGGCGATGTCGGCGTGCCGCCCGGTGATCGGCTTCGACAGCGGCGGCACAACGGAGCTTATCGATCCCGGCCGCACCGGGCTGCTGTACCGCGGCGGCGCGGAGGCGCTGGCCGCGTGCATGGCCCGCTACGTGGCGGCGCCGGAGCTGGCGTGGCAGCACGGGCAGGCGGGATGGCACGACGCACGGCGGCGCCACTCGACGGAGGCCTACGCCGCGCAAATCCACGAGGTGCTTCGCGGGATACGGCGCCCTCGCGGTGTTTGAGCATCTGACGACCTCAGACGCGACCGCCATTTGGCCAGGCCGAGCAGCCGGGCCATTTTGGAGGAATGGGTCGGCAGCGCGGCGGCGGAGAAGTAGCGGGCGGCCTTGCGTGCCGGAAACCACGCTTGCGCCCGGCGGTCCG
>JAKEHX010000681.1 GCA_022614795.1 Planctomycetaceae bacterium
AAAGCGGCTGTCCGACAGCCCGACGACCACTTCGATCGCCTTGAGCTTGTAGCCCTCGACGATCCAGACGTGCCGCAGATTGCGTTTGCGGCGGGCCTCGGAGCGCTCGGCGGCGGACAGGCCCGTTTCCTGCACTTCGTTGGCATCGGAGACGGGCCGCAGCTCCTCGACCTTCCCTTCCAAGAGCTCCTTGTCTTCCTTCCGCACATGCTGCGGCTGGGGAAAGAACCGCAGTGCTGCGTTGGGGATCTTCGTTACTCTGGCCCGCCGATCGACCTCGAACGAAAGGTTCGCGGTCATCCCCGGCAGCAGGTTCAAATCGGGATTCGGCGCCGCCACGACCACCGGATAGGTCACGACATTCTGCGTGGTGGTCGAACTAAGGCGGATTTCTTCGACGACGCCTTCAAACAGCGTGTCGAGATAGGCTTCAACCGTAAACGTCACGGGCAGCTTCTTTTGCTGGGCGATCTTGATCAGGCCGACGTCCGCCTCATCGACCGAGGCGTGCACGTGCATCTTCTTCCGCATTTCGGGAGCGATCACGAACAGCTCGGGCGTCTGGAACTGGGCGGCCAGCGTCTGCCCCGGATCGATCTTGCGGTTGATGATGATCCCGTCCACGGGGGCCTTGATCGTCGTGTAATCGACGTTCGCCTTGGCCAGGTCGCGGGCCGCCTGGGCCTGCTCGATGGCCGCATCGGCAGCGATGAGCTGGGCCTCCAGCGACTCCTTGCCGTAATGCACCCGGTCGACCTCGGCTTGCGAGATGAACCGCTTGTCCGTCGCTTGCAGCTCCTCGGCCCGCCGCGCGTCGTTGGTGGCCTGCTTGAGCAAGGCAATGATTCGCTTCTTGTCGGCTTCGCGCGATGCGAGCGTGGCCTTGCTTTGCGCCAGCGACGCCACATAGATTCGCGGATCGATCTGGGCCAGCACCTGGCCTTCCTGCACCTCCTGGTTGAACTCGGCCAGGTTCAGGGGCAACCCCTCCTTGTCGTACAGCTTGTTGCCTGCCAGGTCGGTCAGCTCGTACTCGGCGTCGATTGGGCCCGAAACAAACGCCCCCACCGAAATCTGCAGCACCGGCTTGATCGTGCCGGTCGCGTTGACCACCCGGATGACCTCCCCCTCGGTCACCTCCGCCAGCCGCCATTTCGGCATGTTGGCCTTCTGCCAGGCGTCCATCGCCGGCTGATAGGCGAGGCCCCCCGCGCCGGTGAGGACGGCGATCACGATTAAGACGACGACGAACGTGCGCATAAGCATGGGTCGCTAGCGGGAATTGAGGCGTACTCTGAGCGCGGCCTCGATCGAGTGTAATTAACGATACCCGCCAATGGGCCGCGCAAGTTTCAGGGGCTTCTTACCGCTGAAAAACACCAAGCTCCAAATCTCAAACAAATCCAAATGCACGAATGACCATGCACACGATGCGTGTGCCGCTGCTGGAATTCGGTCATTGGAATTTCGAACTTGTTTGCGATTTGGTGCTTGTGATTTGAAAATTTTGGCCTAAAGGGCCCGCTTATACCGCTTCGGCGGCCGGCGGAGCATGCTGCTGGGCGGTGGTGGCGGCGCAGCAGCGGCCTCGCCCCCCGGTGAGCCGTCCGCAGCCGCGGGCACGCGGGCGATATCGGGGCTGGCACTGGGGTCGAAATCTTTCATCTCGCCGCGTTTCAGCAGGCGGTTGATCCGCTCCTCGATCCGCGTCAGCTCGTAGCCCTCGTCCGGGGCGACGAACGTAAAAGCGACCCCTTCGCGGCCCATGCGGCCTGTGCGGCCGACGCGATGGACGTAGTCGTCGCAGAACGCGGGAATGTCGTAGTTGATGATGTGCGAGATCGTCGTCACGTCGATGCCGCGGCCGATCACGTCGGTCGCCACGAGAAACCGGATTTTCTCGGCCCGGAACGCCGCCATCACCCGGTCGCGGGCCCCCTGGTTCATGTCGCCGTGGATGCCGGCTACGATCTTGGCGTCTTTGACTTTCTTCGACAGCCGCTGAAAGATCTTCTCGGTCCCGCGCTTGGTGCGGCAGAAAATGATCGCCTGCTTGGGCTTCTCGCGCGAGATCAGGCGGACGAGCAACTCAAACTTCTTCTGCGGATCGACCGTGAAGTAGAACTGCTCGATTGTCTCGACCGCCACGTCCTTGGGCGAGAAGTTGAGCGTCTCGGGATTGTGCATGTACCGCTCGGCCAGCTTGGCAATCGGCGGCGGCACCGTGGCCGAGAGAAGCAGCGTCTGCCGCTCTTGCGGGCAGCGCTTCAAGATCCGCTCGATATCAGGCCGAAAGCCGATATCCAGCATTCGGTCGGCTTCGTCCAGGACGACGACCTTCAGCTTGGTGAAGTCGATCGTGCCGCGGGCCAGGTGGTCGAGCACGCGCCCCGGCGTGCCGATGACGATTTGGGCCCCTTTGCGGAGTTTTTCGATTTGCTCGCGGATCGGCTTGCCGCCATAGACGGCTACGCAGTGCACCTTGCGGCCGGCCGAGAGCTTGATCGCTTCGTCGCGGACCTGCACGGCCAGCTCGCGGGTCGGCACCATCACCAGCGCCTGCGGGTGATGGATGTCGTGCTTGAGCTGCATCCGTTCGAGGATCGGAATCACGAACGAGGCTGTCTTGCCGGTGCCGGTGCGGGCCTGGCCGACGACGTCGATGCCGGTCAAGGCGCGGGGAATGAGGCCGGCCTGCACGGGCGTGGGGTATTGATAGCCGGCCAGATTGAGGGCGGCGAGCATCACGTCCGAAAGACCAAGGGATTCGAACGTGGCGGGAGGAGGCTGAGCGCGGTCCGTCAAGTGCGGTGGGTCCTACGGCTGGGGCGGTTAATAAGTCTTTGCTGCCAAACATCTTACCAAGACACGTTCGGTCTGCGGAGGGCAGTAGGCGGCTCCAACAGCCGTTTGACCTTTTGGACAAGCGGAGGTTATCGTAAGAGAAACAGGACGCTCGGAGAATCAAGCAGTGACCATAGCAATTTCTGGCGAGCTGCAATCGCTCGTTCAACAGCAGCTGGCAACGGGCCAGTATGGCTCCGCCGATGACGTACTGCTCGCCGGTGTGCGACTACTGCGCGAGCGTAACGAGCGCCTTGCCGATTTGCGACGGGAAATCATCCCGGCGCTAGAGCGTTTGGATCGCGGCGAAGGCAAGCCCTTGGATATGGAGGCTATTAAACGCGAAGCTCGCGACCGATTCGAGCAATCCAAATAGAAGCCTTGCCGATTCAACATGCCCGCGATCACTCTCGACGATGCGGCACGCGAGGACCTGATCGATATCTGGGAGTACATCGCGCACGATAATCCCCAGGCCGCGGACCGGATGCTGGACCGCATTTGGGACGGTTTTCGCGTTGTGGCGAAGTTTCCACAGGGCGGCACTCTTCGGCCGGAATTGGCCACCAACTTGAGGTGCTACACTGTCGGAAACTACGTCATCTACTTTCGCCCGACGGCAAACGGGATCGAGGTCGCGCGCGTGCTCCACGGAGCGCGCGATGTGGACGCATTGTTCGAGTCTTGAGCACGTTCCAAATTGGAGCTACCGAAATATCATGGAGTTCGCTCGACTCAGACTGGCGTTTGAATCGCTGGTCGTCGGCCTGATGGTGTCGGCGACCGCCGCGGCACAGGCGCCCAATGACTCGCTGGACCGCGACTATGCCGGGGAGCTGCCGCGGATTGCCCCCACCGAGCCGGACAAGGCCCTGGCCACGTTCGAGGTCGCGCCGGGATTCAAGCTCCAGCAGGTCGCCGCCGAGCCGCTGGTCGCCGATCCCGTGGCGATCGCCTTCGACGAAGACTGCCGGCTCTATGTCGTCGAGATGCGGGGCTATTCTGAAAACAGGGACGAACGGCTGAGCCAGATTCGGCTGCTGGAAGACATCGACCAGGACGGACGATTCGACAAGAGCACGGTCTTTGTCGATAAACTCGCCTGGCCGACTGCTGTGTTCTGCTGGGCGGGGGGCGTGCTCGTCGCGGATGCACCCGATATCTGGTACTTCAAGGACACCAGCGGCGACGGCGTAGCCGACGAGCGGCGCGTGCTCTTCACGGGCCTGGGGACCAGCAACGTGCAGGGGCTGGCCAATTCGTTCCAGTGGGGGCTCGACAATCGGATTTATTTAGCGATCAGCAGCAGCGGGGCCGACCTTGTCCGGCCGAATGACAAGGAGACAAAGCCAATTTCGCTCCGCGGACGCGACATCGCCATCGACCCGCGCACCTGGACCGTGATGCCGGTCAGCGGCGGGGCGCAGCACGGCTTGTCGATGAGCGACTGGGGCGATCGGTTCGTCTGCTCCAACAGCGACCACCTCCAGCAGATCATGTACGAAGACCGCTATCTCGCCCGCAATTCCTATCTGGCCGCACCCAGCCCGCGGCGGAGTATCGCCGCCGACGGCCCGCAAGCCGACGTGTTCCGCATCAGCCCCGTCGAGCCGTGGCGGATCGTCCGGACGCGTCTCCGCTCGCAGGGCATCGTGCCGGGCATCGTGGAAGGGGGCGGACGGCCGGCGGGCTACTTCACCGGAGCGACTGGGGCGACAATCTATCGGGGCGATGCCTGGCCGAGCCAGTGGCGCGGCCTGGCGGTGGTCGGCGACGTGGGAAGCAACCTGGTCCATCGCAAGCGGTTGGAGGTAAGCGGCGTTGGCTTCGTTGGCCGTCGGATCGACGAGCAGAGCGAGTTCGTTACGTCCCGCGACAACTGGTTCCGGCCCGTGCAATTTGCCAATGCGCCCGACGGCACGCTCTACATCCTCGATATGTACCGCGAAGTGATTGAGCATCCGCTGAGCCTGCCGCCGCTCATCAAGAAGCACCTCGACCTGACGAGCGGCCGCGATCGCGGGCGGCTGTATCGAATTGTGCCCGACGGATTCAAGCAGCCGCATTTGCCAAGACTGTCGAAGGCGACGACGGAGGAATTGGTTGGGCTGCTGGCACATCCCAACGGCTGGCACCGCGATACGGCGGCTCGGCTGCTCTACCAGCGGCAGGACAAGACGGCAGGGCCGCTGCTCGCTGGGCTCGCTGTCCTGCCGCAGGAGCCGCTGGGTCGAATGCATGCTCTTTACTCGCTGGTCGGTCTTCTTGCGATTACCGAAGATATGCTCCTGCCGCGGCTGGCCGACGAGCATCCGCGGGTCCGCGAGCATGCGGCGAAGCTGGCCGGACCGTTCGCGCCCGATTCGGCGGCCCTGCGCGAGAAACTGCTGGCCCTGGCCGGCGATCCGGAACTGCGGGTCCGCTACCAGGTCGCCTTTTCGCTGGGAACATTGCCGTCCAGTCCGCAGCGGAATCGGGCGCTCGTCGAAATCGCGAAGCGCGACGGCGCCGATGGCTATGTTCGCGTGGCCGTGCTCAGCTCGCTGGGACAAGGAGCGGGCGAAGCGCTCGCGTCGATCGCGGCGGACGCAAAATTCCGCGACACGCCGCCGGGCCAGGAGCTGCTCGCCAGCCTGGCCATGCAAATCGGCAAGCAGCAGCGGGCCGACGACATCGCCGAGCTTTTGAAGACGCTCGCCGCACTGGCGAAGGAGAATTCGCCGGCGCTGCAGACGATCGTCCAGCGGCTGGCGGCCCGCGAAGGTACTCCGCTCGCCCAGCAGGTCGCCGCGGCCACCGGCGGCAAGGCCGAAGAGCTGATGCAGTCGCTCCTGGCGAGCGCCGCCAAGACGGCTGCCAACGAAGAAGGGCCGCTCAAGGCACGCGTCGCCGCGGTCGAACAGTTGCGCCTGGGGAAGTTCGCCGACGAGCGCGATCTGTTGGCCGGACTGCTCGAACCGATCGTCCCAGCCGACCTTCAATCCGCGGCGCTGGCCACGCTTGGCTCGTTCGACGCGCCCGAGGCGGCCGAGCTGGTGCTGGCCCGCTTCGCGGCATTCAGCCCGCGGCTGAAGGGCCAGGCGACCGACGTGCTCCTCTCGCGGCCGGCGTGGACTGTGTCACTCTTGGCGGCGATTGAGGCCGGCAACGTCAGCCCGGGGGACGTCGATCCGGTGCGGCTCAAACTGCTCGGAGAACATCGCGATGAGGCGATCCGCTCGCGGGCGACGAAGCTCCTGGCCAGCAGCCAGCTCAGCCAGCGCGGCGACGTCGTCGAGGCTTATCGCGAGACGCTGGCGATGAAGGGGGCGGCCGAAACGGGCAAGCAGGTCTTTGCCAAGATTTGTGCCGCGTGCCATCGGGCCGGCGGCGTGGGACACGAGATCGGCCCGAGTCTGGCGGCGATGAAGGCCCGCGGAAGCGAGGCGATTCTCGTCAACGTGCTCGATCCCAACCGCGAAGTGAACCCGCAGTATCTGAACTACGCGGTGCGGCTCATTGACGGCCGCACGCTGAGCGGCATGATCTCGGCCGAAACGGCGACCGGCGTGACGCTCCGGCGGGCCGAGAATCTGACCGATACGGTGCTGAGGATCGACATCGACCAGCTCAAGAGCACCGGCCTGTCGATCATGCCTGAGGGGCTGGAGCGGCAGATCGACAAGCAGGCGATGGCCGATTTGCTGGAGTATTTGAAGACGGTGGAGTGAAGCACCTGGCGATCCCTCAAGGTGAGAGCTTCGGGGTGCCACGCGTGGCTTGTCCACCCGTGGATGCGGCACTGCTGGGCAAGCCAGCAGTGGCACCCAACACTTCGGCGCGCAAGGGCATCGCGTCCTGGCCGCCGGGGCGGGTTGTCGCCAGTGAGCCGGCGGTGCAGGCAAAGCGCGTGGCATCAGCGAGCGAGCGCCCGTCAACTAATGCGACCGCCAAGGCCGCCGTGAATGCATCGCCGGCAGCCGTCGTATCGACGACGTTTACCTGCGGCGCGGGAAGTTGGATGGCCTCGCCGCCGATTTCGCTGGCGAAAGCTCCACGTTCGCCAAGTTTGATCACCACTCGCTTGACGCCGCGCTCATGCAGCGCCGCCGCGGCACGCTGGGCAGCGCCCATCGTGACGACGGCAATCCCCGTCAATGCCTCCGCTTCGGACTGGTTGGGGCTGATCAGGTCCACCCCGTACAGCTCCGCGGGCAATGGCGCCGCTGGAGCAGGAGCCGGGTCGAGAATGGTCAAAGCGCCGTGCTTGGCGGCAAGCTGCACCGCGGCGACAACCGTCTGCAGGGGCACTTCGAGTTGTACCAGGAGTGCATCGGCGTCTGCGATTGCCGCTTCGCTCGCTTGGACGTCCTCAGGCGTAAGCCGCTCGTTCGCCCCGCCAATCACCGTGATTACGTTCTGGCCGGAGTCCTCGACACCGATCAGGGCCAGACCGCTCGGACAATCCGGGGTGACATGCACGTGCTTGGTGTGGACGCCTTGAGTTTTGAGCGATGCAAGGAGTTGCTGGCCGAATGCATCGTTCCCCACGCGGCCAATCATCGTCACGTCCGCCCCTAAGAGGGCTGCCGCGACCGCCTGATTGGCCCCCTTGCCGCCGGGCACTTGCGAAAATGCGCTCCCCCGCACCGTCTCGCCTGGCCGCGGCAAGTGCGGCACGCGGGCCACCAGGTCCATGTTGATCGAGCCGACAACGACGATGCGGGGAGTCTGGACCATCGCGCGCGACTACGGCAGCTTGCGAATCCGCAGGTTCTTGAACTCCACCGGCGCCCCCTCCGATTCGAGGCACAGGTAGCCGCTGGCCGGCTCGCACTTGGTGCCGCCGCTGACCTCCTCGCCGTTGACCCACAGGCGCAATTCGGCGTTGATCGCGCGGATGTAGTAGTGGTTCCACTCGCCGACCCCTTTGCTCAGCTCCTTGGTCGGAAAGCTCCGCTGGCCGTTGGGCGAAACGGGCGGGAACGGCGTCATCTTCGACTTGCCGACCGGGAAGACATCGCCGTTGGTGGTGAACCAGTCGGCCTTCTTGCCGCTCGTTTTTTCGTAATTCTCTTTGAAGCCGTGATCGAGCACCTGCACCTCGATGCCGCCGGGCGGGAGCTTGCCCTTGGGCAGGTCCTTAAGGGCCTCCTCGGCCGCCCACACGAAGATGCCCGAGTTGCCGCCGCTCTTCAAATGCCGCCACTGCGCGACCAGCTCGAAATTCGTCACCGGCTCTTTGCTCCGCGTGACGCCGACCGGCTGGCCGGTGCAGTGGATGACGTTGTCTTTCCAGGTCCACGTGTCGGCGTCGCCGTTGACCATCTGAAAGTCGTCAAGCGTCAGCTCCTTCCAGCCGGGACCGGTGCCATCGATGGTGGCTTTGGGAAGCGACTCCTGGGCCAGCGAGACCGCGCACTGCATGAACATAACCAAAGCAAAACACGCACTACAGTCTGATCGGCGCATCATGGGAGTTCCTCGACAGCAAGAGCGAATACAAAAGACCCTTGGACACAATATCGAACCTCATACGGCCGAGCGGCGAGCAGGTTCGCACTTTGCAATTTGCAATTCCTGTTTTGCAATTTGCAATCCGCACAGGCATCGATTGCAAATTGCAAAGTAGGAATTGCAAAGTGCAAATCGGGCCTGTTTCATTCGGCATGCAAGTCAGGTACTGGCGCTACAAGTCATCTTCCTCGCGCGTGATTTTCCACTGGCCGGCCTCGCGCTGCAACTGTGTTGGCGACCAACGTTGGTCATTCCGGAATCTGCTCAGGGACGTCGCGCAGGTCGAAGATCGCGCCGGCCTTCAGAAGTTGCTGCACGATTTCTTGCCGCCCCGCGCGCCTGGCTGCCATGAGGGCGGTCGTCCCGTCATCGGAAACCGCATTGACATCGGCTCCGCGCTCGATCAGCCAGGCGGCAACGGCCGGGTCCTTGGCCTCCATGAGCAGCGTGGCCCCGCTCGAGTTGCGAATGTTGATGTCCATGCCGCGGCGCAGCAGGCCAGCCAGTCGGCTGAAATCCTGTTTATCCGCCGCCTCGAATGCCGCGCTCGCCCGGTCGCGGGCCGTGGCGTCGGAATGCAGATAGACCTGCATCACCCCCAGTGTCGCCAGGTGTGCCACCGCGAGGAACACCAGACCGCCGATGAGGTGGCTCTGGAACTTGCTCTGAAAGACCTTGGTCACCTTCGCGGCCGAGCCGCAGAAGAGCCGGTTGGGATGGCGGCCGCGGCCCGGCGGGGCCAGGCCCCGCTTCATTTCGTTGTACACGCCGACCACGCAGACCTGCGCTGCCACATCGATTCGCTTTTCGGTCATGCGGGGAATATCGGCGGACGACGGCCCGGCCAACTCTTCGTCCTCCAAATCGTCCTCGTTCTCGTCCTCGTTCTCGTCCTCGAAATCGTCCTCGTCCTCCAAATCGTCCTCGTCGTCGTCGTCCTCGTCCTCGTCGTCGTCCTCGAAATCGTCCTCGGCCGCCTCGTCGTCCTCGTCCGCGGATGGATCCAGCGCCTCAATCCTGTCCAGTCGCTCGTCCTCTCGGTTGAGCAGGTCATCCTCGCCCGGCGTCGCGGCGTCAGCGCCAGCCGCCCGCTCTGCCGCCGCTTGTGTTTCGCGATCGATGGCCGCTTCCAGCTCCGGCGGAAAGAGATCGGGGAGCGACACCGTCCCCAGGCGGATGTTCTTCTCGACCAGGCCGTCCTCGTCGGACCAGACGTCCTCGAACACGCCCAGCACCGTGACGATTTTCACCCCGGTGCGGCTTTCGAATTCGCGGGTCGTCAAGTAATCGATCGCCCGCCGGGCCGAGGCATAGTCGCTGGCGACCGTTTCACGGAAGCCCTCGACGATCGGGAAGCCCAGGATCCGCACTTCGGCCTGCTGCGAGCGGACAACCGAGGGAACCATCAAAAAGCCGGCGAAATCGGAGCCCGTGTTTTCCTGGCCGCTCGTGCCGACTTGCCGCCGATGCCGCGACAGATCGTATTCGCAAATCACGCACTCCTCGCCGCTGAAGGGGGCAGTGAGCGGCTGGCCGACCGGGTAGATCTTGCCGGCCACGGCGCACATCTTGCCGTCGCGGGGCGGCATGCCGCGCTCGGCCCGGACCAAAAGCGACCAGTCCTTGAAGGCCCTGCGGGAGTTCATCAATGCACCGAGGCAAAAGAAAACAACCAGCCCCAATCCGAGTGCGCCGTAGATGCTTCCCGGGCGATCGAAGACCGTGTCGAGCCAGAAGTAGTAGCCGAACGCCAGAGCGGCATAGAGGAGCAAAGCAAGGAGGCAGCCGCGGAGCATGGGTGGTGGAGTGAGTGGTGAGTGGGTGAGTGGTCGGGAGGGCGAGGCTCCTGCCGAGCCGGGGATGAGGTTTCAGGTTTCAGGTTTCAAGTGTCAGGGTGCAGAACGTTGTAGCGTAGGCAGTACTCAGAGGTTGTGAATGAATCCCGTAGCGGAACTCGCCAGAGTTCCGAATCCGCGGAAAAACCTGAAGTCTGGCGACTTCAGCTACGAAAGATTCA
>JAKEHX010000682.1 GCA_022614795.1 Planctomycetaceae bacterium
CATGGGGCAAGGCCGCGGCTCGCGCTGCTCGTGCTGGCGCTGATCGTGCAGGAGTTGATCGTGCAGGCGCTTCGCCAGGGCCAGGCCATCGAGGCCGGGCATGTGATAGTCGAGCAAAACGAGCTGGAAATCCCGGCCGATTTTGGCCGCGGCTGTGGCGGCGGCCAGGGCCTCGTCGGCGCTGGCGGCCAGGATCGGCGTCATCCGCCAGTTTTTCAAAAGCTCGCCGAGAATGCGGCGGTTGGTCGCATTGTCGTCCACCAC
Organism: Planctomycetaceae bacterium; assembly: GCA_022614795.1. GTDB lineage: Bacteria > Planctomycetota > Planctomycetia > Pirellulales > Pirellulaceae > CAYLLN01. Next base: position 265 of record JAKEHX010000682.1, read on the forward strand.
GAGCACGCGCAGACCAGCCAGCTGCGCCAGCGTGGCCGGGTGCCGCGGCGACTGACTGGGGGCGACGCCCAGCTCGAGGGTGCAGTGAAAAGTGGTCCCGCGGCCGAGGGCGCTCTCGACCCAAATGCGACCCCCCATCATCTCGATGAGGCGGGCCGTGATCGCCAGCCCCAGGCCCGTGCCGCCATATTTCCGCGTCGTCGAAGTGTCGGCCTGCGTGAAGGCCTCGAAGACCTTTTTCTGCTGCTCGGGCGGGATGCCCACGCCCGTATCGGACACGGCAATGCGCAGCCGCGCCTGGCCCACGGAACGTTTTTCGCCGCGGGCGGGGTCCGGAGTCACCTCGACGACGACTTCGCCCCGCTCGGTGAACTTGATCGCATTCCCGACCAGGTTGACGATCACCTGCCGCAGGCGACCCGGATCGCCGATCAGCCGGTCGGGAATCGCGGGGGCCACACGGCAGGCCAGCTCCAGCCCCTTGTCGGCCGCGCGGACCGTGAGCACCTGCATCGCCCGGCCCACGCACTCCTGCAGGCTGAACTCGATCGCCTCCATCTCCAGCTTGCCGGCCTCGATCTTCGAAAAATCGAGGATATCGTTGAGTAGCCGCAACAGCGCCTGGGCCGACTGCTGGATCAGGTCCAGATATTCGCGCTGATCCGATTTGAGCGGGGTCCCGGCGAGCAGCTCGGCCATGCCGATGATGCCGTTCATGGGCGTGCGAATTTCGTGGCTCATGTTAGCCAGGAAGTCGCTCTTGGCGCGGGTCGCGGCTTCGGCGGCGTCCTTGGCCTGCTGAAGTTCGACCTCGGCTCGCTTGTGCTCGGTAACGTCGCGCGAAATGCCCAGCGTGCCGACGATGCGGCCGTCCTTGGCGCGGAACGGGACCTTGGTCGTCGAGACCCAAGTCTCCCGGCCGCCGGCCCACGTTTCGCGTTCCACCTTGCCGATCACCGGCTTGCCCGACCGCAGCACGGCTTGCTCGTCTTCGAACGCCGGGCGGGCGTGCTCCTCCGTGAAGAAATCGAAATCTGTTTTGCCGATGGCCTGGTCGGGGCTGGCCAGTCCGAACCGCATAGCCAGGGCCGCATTCACGCGCGTGAACCGCGACTGGATGTCCTTGAAATAGATCGTGTCGGGCATGTGGTCCATCAGCGCCACCAAGAGGTCCCGTTCGTTTTGGGCGTCGGACTCGGCGCGCGAGCGCACGAGGAACTGGCCGATCTGGCCCCCGATGCTGGCCATCGTCCCGAGCAGCTCGGCATCCGGCTCGTGAATCTGGCGGCTGAAGAACTCCATCACGCCGCGGACCTGGCCGCCGACGAGGATCGGAAAGCCGAACGCGCCGTGCAGTCCTTCCTCGGCGGCCAGCGGCGCCCGCGGAAAGTTCGCGTCGCGCGTGACATCCTCGATCCAGGCCGGCTTGCCGCTGGCCCAGACTCGGCCGGGCAGTCCGACCCCATGTGGAAACGTCGTCTGCCGCGTGCGCGATTCAAACTTGGGAATGCACAACTCGGGGCGGTGCCACGCATCGACGCACACCAAAGCGCGGATTGGCTCGTCGAGTCGCCACATGGCGCCGAAGTCCCAGCCGAGGTTTTCGCACACGGCCTGGAGAATGCGCGGGCTGGCCGCTTCGAGCGACTGGGCCTCGCCGAGCACCTGCAAGGCGGCGTTTTGTGCGGCCAGGCGGGCTTGCGAGCGCTCGAGCTGGGCGCGGTGCGCTTCCTGGACGGCGAGGATGCGGCGGAGAATCTGTGCGATCACGAACGTCGCTAGCGCCGCCACAATGGCGCCAGCAGCGGCAATCGCCGCCGTGCGGGCAAAGGGCGAGCTTTCCGCGGCCAGCCAGGCAGCCGCCGTCATCGCCACGACAACGCACGCCGCCGCGCCGCCGACCAGGAGGATGATCGGACGCCAAATCGACAAGTCGCGACCCGCTCGCATGATGAGGTCTCGCCCGCTTCCGACAAGCGTATCGCCTGCGGCGGAGCCAGGCAAGTTTCGGCTACTTACCACGTGACCTTCGACCTCCGACCTCCGTCCCCTGACCACTCACCACTCACGACTGTGGACCTTAGACCTTGGACCTTGGAACCGCATATCGCACGGCCAGCCCGATTAAAATCAGCCCGCCTCCGGCCAAGGTCCACCACGCCGGCCTATCGCCCCAGGCCAATAGCACCCACACCGGCACCAGAATCGGCTCGAGCAGGCCAATCGCCGTCGCTTCGTGCCCGGGAATGGTCCGCAGGCCGCGGGCAAACAGGATATAGGGAAGGCCCATTTGCAGGATGCCAAAGCCGGCCAATAGCAGCCACTGCATTCCGCTGGGAAACGGAGTCGGCGACGAACTGTTGACCAGGGGCGCCATGGCAATGGGCGCGAGGGCGATCGCCGTGACCAGGTGGTTCATGGCGGCCAGCCAGGTCGAGTCCATCGCCCGCAATTGCCGCAGGCCCAGCACGACGCCGCCGTAGAATACGCCCGCCGCCAGCCCCCACAGCCCCGCTTCCAGCGACGCGCCGCGCGATTCGTAGTATAAAATCACGCCAATGCCCGTCGCGCAAAACAGGAGCAATAGCAGGTCACGCCGGGTTGCCTTTTCGCCAAACACGAGCACGCCCACGATTAGCACCCAGACTGGCGCCGTGCTTTGCAGCCAGATGGCATTGGCCGCCGAGCCCTTGGCCATCGCCGACAGGTAGGTGTAGTTCATCAGCGTGAAGGCGGCGGTCATCGGCACCAGCTTCCACGACCACGCGGGCCGGCGCACCAGCGGCAGCAGCACCAGGCATGCAAACGCCACTCGCCAGAACGCCAGCACCGGCCCGGGCCAGCCGGCGAAGTAAGGAGCCTTCACGAAAAAGCCCCCCGTACTCCACATGATTGCCGCCGTCAGCACCAGGAGGCGCGCCGTGACGATGCTCGGCGCTGAGTGCGCTGTATCGGGTGCCACGACCTCGGCCGTGAAAGCGGGCTCATCGGGCTTCGCAGGCTCCGGCGACGACATGGACTTGTTCTGACAGCCGAGAGTCCTTACGTCCAGCCCTTGATCGACTACAATCGCCGCGGTCGATTCGGCAGACGGAGGCGGAGAGACAGGGACGGAGAGACGGAGAGACAGAGAGGCGGAGGGACAGAGGGACGGAGGGAATGTCCTTCTCTCCATCTCTCCGTCCCTCTGTCTCTCTATCTCTCTGTCTCTCTGTCTGGCTAGACATTTATGAACCATCGTGCAAAGAAGAGATTCGACTGTCTAATCATCGGCGGCGGGCATAACGGCCTGGTGGCCGCAGCTTATCTGGCCCGCGCGGGCAAGTCGGTGTGCGTGCTCGAACGGCGGCACGTCCTGGGAGGCTGCTCGGTCACCGAGGAGCTGTGGCCGGGGTTCAAAGTCTCGGTCGCTTCGTACGTGATCAGCCTGTTTCGCCCCGAAATCATCCGCACGCTCAAGCTCAAACAATATGGCCTGGTTATCCTGCCCCGCGATCCGTCGTCATTTACGCCGCTCCTAGACGGCCAGTCGTTGCTCATGGGACCGAACGAGCGGATGACCTGCCGCGAGATTGCCAAATTCAGCCAGCAAGACGCCGAGCGATACCCGGCTTACAACCGCTTGCTCGAACGCGTGGCAGCCGCACTGGAGCCGATCCTGGCCAAGGCCGCACCCGATCCGCTGCCGCTGCCGGGCGAGTGGCGCAAGATCGGCGTGGCCAAGCGGCTGCGGGACACGGGCCGGCTGGTCGAGGTATACCAGGCGATCAGCAAGCTCCAGGCCGATTTGCCGGACGCCATCGAGCTGCTCGTTGGCGCGGCGCGGCCAATTCTCGAACGCTGGTTTCAGGCCGAAGTGTTGCGGGCGACGCTTGCCACCGACGCGGTGATCGGGGCGTTTGCCTCGCCATCGTATCCCGGCACGGCGTATGTGCTGCTGCACCATGTGATGGGCGAGGCGGGCGGGGCGCGGGGCGTCTGGGGCTATGTGCAGGGGGGAATGGGGGGCCTGGCCGCGGCGCTAGAGGCCGCGTGCCGTGACCTCTCTGTCGAGATTCGCCGCGAGTCGCCCGTGAAGCGGATCCTCGTCGAAAAAGGGCGGATCGTCGGCGTCTCGCTTTGGGACGATACGCTCCTCGAAGCCGACGTCGTCGCCAGCTCGATCGATGCCCATCAAACGTTCGAGCGGCTGCTAGAACCCAGCGAGTTGCCCGCGGAGTTTCGCCAGGCGGTCGCCCGGATCGACTATGCCTCGGCGTCGGCCAAGATCAACCTGGCTCTGGCCGAGCCGCCGCGGTTCACCTGCCTGCCCGACACCGGCCTGGGCCCGCAACACCGCGGCACGATCCACATCGGCTCGACCCTCGACACGATGGAGCGGGCCTTCGACGACGCCAAGTACGGCTGGCCGAGCACCGAGCCGATCCTGGAGATCACGCTGCCGACGAGCATCGATCGCACGATCGCGCCCGAAGGCCGGCACCTGATGAACATCTTCGTGCAGTACGCCCCGTACAAGCTGGCCGAAGGCAAGCACTGGGACGACATCAAAGAGGACTTTGCCGACCGCTGCATCGAGCTTCTGGCCCGCTATGCCCCGAACGTGCCGGGAGCAGTGCTCCACCGCCAGGTCCTCTCGCCGCTGGACCTGGAGCGGCTGTTTGGACTGACGGGCGGCAACATCATGCAGGGGGCCATGATCCCGCAGCAGCTCTTCTCGATGCGACCTGTCGCTGGCTGGGCCGACCATCGGACGCCGATCAAGGGGCTCTATCTGTGCGGCGCCGCCAGCCATCCCGGCGGCGGCGTGCTGGGGGCGTGCGGCAAAAACGCGGCGGAAGAGATCATGCGGGACATCGGTTAGGCCGCAACCGAGTAGCGCGGCCACGGATGGAACCCAGCGCGTAGCCGCAACCGACAGAGGGATTCAGGCCGTAATTGTGGGGCGAACCTGATCTACCCTTAACGCGAAGCCGCGAAGAGCGCAAAGTCGCAAGGAAATCAGGGTTTCATTGCGCCTTGTTGGCTTCCGCGACTCTGCCATGGTTGCTTGCGCCGTGGTGCAGCAGTAATCTCAGCTTTCCATTGGGCGGTCGAGTCGGCGCCAAAATTATCTACCTAACACAAAACCTCAGAGATCAAAAAGTCACAGAGATCCACAACCATGAACTCAAGCTGCCCTCTACATCCGTCTTTTCCCTTCGTTCACTTTGCGGCTTTGACCCTCCGCGGCTTTGCGTTAAAAGGCTTCACCGTCGCGCTGCCGCTGGGCATCGCGTTGGCATTGTTGGCGAGCGGTCCGCTCATTCAGGCCCAAGATGCGGCCTTGAGAAAACCTGTCACGCTCACCGAAGAAGGCAGGAAAGTCCACGCGGCCACGTTCGTCTTCGACGGCCATAACGATCTGCCTTGGGAAATGCGCACCAAAGCCGGCAGCTCGTTCGACAAACGCGACATCCGCCAGCCGCAGCGAGCAATGCACACTGATATCCCCCGCCTCAAACAGGGCAACGTCGGGGCGCAGTTCTGGAGCGTTTATGTCCCGGCCGACACGGCCAAGAAGGGGACGGCCCTTCAGCAGACGCTCGAGCAGATCGAATTGGTCCAGGAAATGCTGCGGCGCTATCCCGACGTCTTCGAGCAGGCCCGCACCGCGGCCGACGTCGAGCGGATTCAAAAGGGCGGCAAAATCGCCAGCCTGATCGGCGTCGAAGGGGGGCATTCGATCGAGAATTCGATCGAAAACTTGCGGCGGCTGCACAAACTCGGCGCGGGCTACATGACCCTCACCCACAGCGACACGCTCGCCTGGGCCGATTCGGCCACCGACGCGGGCAAAAGCCAGGGCCTCTCGCCGCTGGGCGAAGAGATCGTCCGCGAGATGAACTGCCTGGGAATGCTCGTCGATCTCTCGCACGTCTCGGACGAGACGATGCAAGACGCCCTGCGGATCAGCCGCGCCCCCATCATCTACTCGCATAGCTCGGCCCGCGCGATCGCCCGCCATCCGCGCAACGTCCCCGACGACTTCCTCCCCCTCGTCAAGCAAAACGGCGGCGTGGTGATGGTCAACTTCTTCCCCGGCTTCGTAGTTCCCAAGGCAGCCGAGGTTATGGCCCAGATGTTCGATGTCCGCCGCGAGCTGCGGGCGAAGTTTCCGAAGGAGGAGGACTACGACCGCGAGCTGAAGCGGTGGGAGGTCGCCAATCCGTATCCCGTCGGCTCGATCCACGACGTGGTCGATCACATCGAGCACATCGCGAAAGTGGCCGGCGTCGATCACGTCGGCATCGGCAGCGACTACGACGGGATCACCAAGGTGCCGGCGCAGCTGGAGGACGTTTCGACGTATCCACTGATCACGCAGGAGCTACTCAACCGCGGCTGGAAGGGCGAAGACATCGCCAAACTGATGAGCGGGAATATCCTGCGGGTGATGAAGCGGGCGGAGGAAGTGGCGAAGGAGAAATGAACTGCGATCCTAATCTTAATCTTACTCCTAATCCTCTTCCTACTCTTAATCCTCATCCTAATCATTCTCATGCCCGCAACTGAACACAATGCCGGAGGAGTAAGATTAAGAGTAGGATCATGATCGACGGCGCACGGAACACTGATTGACACTAATCAACAATGATCCCGACAGAATCCGCTTGATTAGTGTTGATCAGTGATGATTAGTGTTCCGCATCCTCCGGCTGGTGAGTGAGGTTCGGCTCGGGACGGGATCAGAGTTTCCCTACGGTTCCGCGAGGAGCATCGAAAGAATGCGGTCCAGATCCTTGTCGCCGTCGGGCGTTCCGGTCAGTCCCTGAAACCTGCTGCGTCCCTCGGCCCGGAGCTGAGAGAGCACCTTGCGGTAGTGCTCGCGCTCGGCACGGCGGTCGCCGCGCGAATGGGCGAGCTGCCCTGCGCGTAATTCCAATTGGTACGGCTTGGGCAGCGCCACGCCCGTCGCGTAGAAACGGGCCAGATCCTGGCGCGCTTGGGCCTGCTGTGACTGGGTCGATGGGGCTCCTCCGATATCGCCCATCAGCAGGATCATGGACACGGCCGTGCTGGCGGCCACGGCCAGAAGCGCTGCCCACAGCGGCACCGGCGAAGCGTCGCTGCCGGACCTGGCCGCGGCGTCCGGCGCGTCGGCCAGTTGCAAGGTCGGCAGCTTTCCGTCGGCTTGCGGGGCGATCGCGGGGGCCTGGGGCTTGGCGGCCAGGAACTGGGCGGTGTGGACGTTGGTCGGAGGAAGCGGCGGCTCGACCGAGTAACCATCCGGGCTGGGCACGCTTCGTTGTGGCGGAGGCGCGGGGGGCGCTACTGGCCGCTGAGGGGGCGGCGGCGTCACACTGCTGGCGGCGGACTTGGATCCGCCGGCTGTTGGCGCGAGCAGCGCAGTTGGGCTGAGCAGGAACTCGCCCCGGCAGCTGGGACAGGCGACCCGCTGACCCACGTGCGCGAGCGAAGCCGCGACGGGGCGGCCGCAGTTGGGGCATTGGACGGTATGGGTCAGCGTGGAGGTCATGTTGTTCTTTGTAGCCGAACTCGCCAGAGTTCGGGTGCCTGAAGTCTGGCGACTTCAGCTACAAGTCAAACCCAAACGAAAAATAGTTGAGCGCGAAAGGTCCCAGAATCACCAGC
>JAKEHX010000683.1 GCA_022614795.1 Planctomycetaceae bacterium
ATTCACCCGCGTAGTAGTACGCGATGCCCCGCTCCCATTGCCGGGACTCGGCGTCCGGCTTGAGGGCGACATATTTGTCGAAGTCGGCCATCGACTGGGCGATCTTGCCGGCGCAGAAATTCGCCCGGCCGCGCCGGTAGTAGGGGTCGGCCAGCTTTGGATTCGTCGCGATCACCTCGTCCAGCAACTTGATCGCCGCGTCAAATTCGCGCCGTTGATCGGCCTGCGCGGCCCGCTGCAGGAGCGATTCGATCTTGTCTTCCTGGCCGCTAGCTGCCAGCGGCACGAGCCATCCAAGCGCGACGACGAATGTCGCTGCCAGCACGCACTTAAGCATCGATCTTCTCCATTTTCACACGGATTTCACACAGAGCATGCGGACCATTTTGAGACGCGTGTCTCATAGCGGGACGGCAATCCGCTGGCCAGCAGGACAAGCTAGCGGCTTTGCCGTGCTCTGTTCATCAGTCGGCCGGGCGGTTTCTCCCACGAATCCTCCACCTTTGTAACAATCCAACGTGGATTTATTCAAGTTTTCTGGAAACGGCGCGAAGGTTGCTGCACCAGTGCGGCCACGGAGAAACTGCCAGTTTGGATTTTCCTTCCACGTGGCGGCCAGTGACAGAAGCGGGCTGTTTTCGGCGTCTCCACAAGGCGGGCAACGAGTTTCGCACACAACGCGGCAACATGAACGCCCTTGCCGTCAGGTCCACTCAAGGAGGACTGCTGTCATGCTAGTACTCAGTCGCAAGGTCGGTGAGAAGCTGGTGATTGGGGAGAACATTACGATCGTAGTGAACCGGGTCGCCGGAAACCGTGTGACGATCGGCATCGACGCCCCCGACGAAGTCCGGATCATTCGGGGCGAGCTGAAACCCATGGTCGATCAATTCCAATCGCAGCGCGAGCCCGCGCCAGCCCTGGCCTGGACCGGCGGCGGATATGAACGGGCCGCGGACACGGCCGTGGCGTCGGTCCCGCGCCTGGCAAAGTGAGCAGAAGCTGCTTCGCAAGGTGGTTCCGTAGCTGAAAAGCGCCAGAGTTCAGGCGGGATTTCCTGAAGTCTAGCGACTTCAGCTACGTGTTTCCCACGGCAGCCGCAATTCGGTGACTGAGATATTGCCACCGAAGCAAATATCAACATCAGTTGCTGTTTGGTGCTGGCGGGCGTGGTAGGTGCTTGTGTAGGCAAACGCGTCACCCAGCCGCTCGTAGGTAATCGGCAGCGGGTGCGGATCGAGCGGGCAGCGGACGATTGCCGGGATCGCCACGCTGTCCACATCGGGCAGGTTGACGTTCCAGCACGCCAATGTGTCGCCTGGATGGGACAAGTCGCACAAAACCGCCGCAGTTAATCGGCTGCTGCGCTGCCAATCTGGCCGGCGGCCCCTTCTTCGATACTGCGAGATGGCAATCGCTCTGCGGCCAAGCAGCAAGGCTTCGCGAGCGCCCGCTACCGTACCCGACATCAGCACATCGACGCCCAGATTGCCGCCGTCGTTGATGCCGGAGAGCACCAGGTTGACTTGCGGAGCCAGCGTCAATAGCGCCAGCCGCACGCAATCGACAGGTGTTCCATCGACCGAGAACCGATTCAGGCCGTGATCGATGACGCACAGCGGCCGGTCGGTCGTCGCAGCGTGGCTGCACCCGGACATATGCGTGGCCGGCGCGACTACGGTCACGGTGCCAAGCGTCTGGGCAACTTCCGCCAGCGCGGCAAGGCCGGGGGCGTCGATGCCGTCATCGTTGGTTACGAGGATGTGCATGCCGTGGGGCAGGTTTTCGGGTGTCACGCAAGTTTCGGGTGCCGCGGAGGTTCGGGTGCCACGTCCCACGCTTGCGTGGGCGTGCTGTTTTCAAGCGGTCGATGGCAGGTCAAAAACCTGTCCCACCTTGCGAATCGCCTCGGCAACCTTGGCAATCGTTTCCGGCGGTTCAAGTAGCACGGGATGGTGCAGGAGCACGGTTCCCGCCGCGGCTCGGCGGGCGTTTGCGAGATCGCCCACTACGCGGCAGCGGTTGCTCGTTCGCCGGGCAAAGCCGCGAAAACCCTCGTCCAGCATGACCCCTTCGGCTTGGGTCGCGGCGATGAATCGCTTGCGGAGCGCGTCAAACTGCGGCGAATCGCAGGCGTCGTTGCCGACAATGAGCCAAGGGAGCTTGTAAAACACCGGCTGGTTCTGGTCATCAGCGGCAAGCGATAGGGGCAACAGTCCAGCCATGCCGCCGACTGTTGTGAGCAATTGGCCCACAGCGGCCAGGCGGCGCTGGTTCGCGGCGGCGAGTTTGGGAACCTGCGGAACGAGCACCGCCGCTTGCAATTCACTGAGCGGGAAAGCCTCGTTGCCGCGCTGGCTATGGATGCGAATCCGCTGGACGACATCGTCGCGGCTGGTCAGGATTGCGCCGCCACGCCCCGCGGTGAGCAGCTTGCTGCCGCCAAAGCTGAGGATGCCGCAATCGCCCCACGAGCCGGCTGGTTTGCCCTGAACGATAGCGCCGGGTACCTGGCAGGCGTCTTCCACTACTGCCAATCCGTGCTGCTGAGCAAACTCGCAAATCCGTCGCATCTCGGCGAGCGTTCCATGCAGGTGCGAGACAATGATCGCCTTGGTCTGCGGAGAAATCGCGGCAGGGAGCGCGGCAGGGTCGAGCGTCCACGAAGGCCCATACGTAGGCCCACACTCCGTGTGGGCCAGAGGTGCGGCAGACGTTGGTCCTTTAGCATCGTCAAGCAGCGATTTGACGTCGTCGCTTACTGCATGTCCCACACGGAGTGTGGGACTACTTAAGTCCACCAGCACCGGCCTTGCTTCCACCGCCTCAATCGCCCGGAAGTTTCCCGGAAAGTCGTAAGCCGCCAGGATTACCTCGTCTCCTGGGCCGATCTTCAGGCCACGCAAGGCCAGCTCGACCGCAATCGTCCCCGACGAACAGAGCCACACATGCCGGACGTCGTGCATTCCGGCAAGCAGCTCGCAAAGCCGCTCGCTGTGCGGCCCGGAATAGCGCCCCCAACTGCCATCGGCGTACGCGGCGGCCAAGGCTTCGCGAATTTCGTCATCCGGCTGCGGCCAGGCGGGCGGACCGGCGGGCAGGACGGGCTCGCCGCCGTCAATGGCGAGTCGAAGTGATTGATCAGACTGCACGCGACATTCCTCAGGGGGCTGACGCCCCCCGCTCGCCCTTAGAACCCCAGTCCGTTGCCCGTCAGCACGGCCGTTCCCACGGTTCCGTCGGTGATGTGAAACATGCTTGGATACAGCTCGCCCCAGCTCCGGTTGCCGGCAGGGCAATACTGCCGGCTGTTGCCTTCAATGGCTGCGATCGTGGGGATGCGGGCGGCGATGCTGGCCGAATGCAGGAACGAATAGCCCGGGCAGCTCAGGTCCTGCACGCAGAGGAACATGCCATATTTCTGAGCCGCGGCGCCCATCAGCAGGGCCTCGGTGTGGCCTTTGCACGCCTTGAGGGCCACGCCGCTATAGCCTTGCTCGCGGGCGAGCTGCAAGCTCTCCAAGTCGATTAGGGATTCGTCGATGACGACCGGCTTGATGGCCGCCGCCTTGTGCATCTTGTTTTCAGGATGCTTTTTCAGGTCGCGATGCGTCGGCTGCTCGATGTAGTGCACCCGGCCCAGTGCCGCCGGCGATTGCTCCTTGAGGCGAGCCAGAAAATCGAGCAGGTAATCGACATTGGCGCACTTCTCGTTGAAATCGAGCGAGTAGTGCCAGGTCTTCATGCCGAGCGATCCCTGCGCTTCAACTGCGACCTTCTCGACTCCCACGACCCGCTCCACATCCCACGGAAGATCGTCTCCGTTGAGCTTGATCTTGAGGTGCGTCAGGCCGTCGGCCACGATCCACTCGCCCAGGGCCTGTGGCAGTCCGTCCTCGAGCCGCTCGGCGATGTCGCCGTCGGTCAGCGGGTCAAGCGCCCCGACCAGGTGATACAGGGGCATCTTGGGTTTGGGATCGCGAAGC
>JAKEHX010000684.1 GCA_022614795.1 Planctomycetaceae bacterium
ACGGATCGGCGGCAAGGCGGTCATTTGCTCGGGATCGACCGGCACCAGCTCGCCCGGCTGGTCGGTCAGGCGGATGCTCGACGTATAGAGCGGGAACTCGACCGGCTCCGAGACGAGCAGATCGAACTGCCGCCCGGGCATTTCGATCTCCTGCCCCGGCTCGGCACTGCCGGGCACCAGGCACAGAGCGGCGGCGGAGGGTTCTGGGTTCAGGGTTCGGGGTTCAGGAAAGGTATCGGGAGCCTGAGGCTCCTGCCGAGCCGACTCACCATTCGACTCAACGCCGATGTAATACGTCCTGGCCAGCGAAGCGACGATTTTCACTCCTTCGCCGCGGCGAACCATGCCGTAATACGCGGCGCCACGCGCCACGGCCAGATCGAGGCGGTCGTTATCGAGGACTTGAGGAGCGAGGGGCTGGGGGCCGGGGGCCAGGGGATTTGGAAACCAGTCAGCCAGGCAATCCAAGAGCCGCTGTCGCAACACCGGCGACGCAAATACGCCGCCATTGAACAGCACCACATCCGGCCGCGCCGCATCGGCTGGCTCCTGGCCACTGGCTCCTGGCCCCTTTGCCGGAACGCCACAGAGGGCGTTCCCTACAGCGCCCTCCTCTCCCGCGCTCCGATGGGCCGTCAGAAACGCCGCCAAATACCGCGTCATCGCCGGATCGGCGGCATACGGCAGGCCAAACTCCTGAAAACCGCTCCGGCGGGCCACTGGCTTGTCGGTCAGGGGGACGCGGGGCATGAAGCCCTCGACCAGGAGCTGCCGCACCTCGTCGCGCGTCACCTGCGTCTGCAAGCTGCCGCCGATCAGCTTCGAGCCGCTGCCCGGAACGCTGACCGTCAGCTGCTCCGGGCCCTCTTCGCCCAACATCTGCTCCTTGACCTGCCGGCTCACGCGGAGCAAGACGTCCCACTGCCGCGGCTGGAGTTTGCAATGTTCTGGCGAGCGGGAGGCGTCAGCCTCCCGATGGGGCTCGATCCTGCCGACCTCTGCAACGCCATCGGGGTGCTTACGCACCCCGCTCGCCGTGACGAGCTTCGCCTCCAAGTGCTGGGCCAATGCCAGATCCATGTTGTCGCCGCCGAGGATCAGGTGATCGCCGACTGCAACGCGGTGAAACTGCACCTTGCCCGCTCCCGCGCACTCTGCATCAGCGCCAGGGTTGGACCGCCGCACCCGAATCAACGTAAAGTCGGTTGTCCCGCCGCCGATGTCGCAGACCAGGATCTTCTGCCCCGGCGATACGAGCTGTTCCCAGTTGTCCTGATGCTTGTAAATCCAGGCATAGAACGCGGCTTGCGGCTCCTCGATCAAGACGACGCGGGCCAGGCCCGCCCGCGCGGCGGCCTGCACCGTCAGCTCGCGGGCGATCTCGTCGAACGACGCCGGCAGCGTGAGCACGATCTCCTGCCGATCGAGTGGCTCGGACTTGAATCGCTCGTCCCAAGCCCCGCGGATGTGAGCCAGATACCGGCTGCTGGCCTCGACGGGCGAAATCCGCTCGACGTCGCTAGCCGCATGCCAAGGCAACAGCTCCGCCGTCCGATCGACCCCCGTATGGCACAGCCACGACTTGGCCGACGAGATCAACCGGCCCGGCGTCGCGCTGCCGTAGTCGCGGGCCATGAAGCCGACGATGTGATGCGCGCTGTAGGGAACGCCCTCTGTGGCGTTCCGTAAGTCCGCGCCGCGTACCTCAGGGGGCTGACGCCCCCCGCTCGCCTGCCCCGCGCTCGCCTTTGTCGCGCTCGCCAGTTCCGCCGCGGTCGGCTGATAGTGAAAGCTCGGCAGCGTATCACGGGCCTCGACCTGCCCTGGTGCGACAAGCTGCGGAATCTCCAGCACTCGCACCCGCCACGGCCGCTCGTGCGTATCGACATAGCACACGGCCGAGTTCGTCGTCCCCAGGTCGATGCCCACGACGTAGCGGCTCGGCTGGCTTTCCAGGAGCTCGTCGGCGGACATGGCTTCCTCGCAGGAGAAACGAAGCGGGAGGGCGAGGCTCCCGCCGAGCCGCGGCTCGCCAGGAGGCTCGCCCTCCCGATACCCCTGAGCGTACCGTCCCAGCTGATTTCTGATAATGCTACCGCAGCCACGGCAGGGCGATCGCGCTGGCCGCAATCGCCAGTAGCACCACCGTTGCGATCACCCGCGAGAGGCGCTCCGGCATTCGCCGGCCGAGGGCCAGCCCCCAGTGCGTGCCCAGGAGTAGGACCGGCGCCAGAGCGAGCCCCAGCCCCATCGCCCACAGCACGCTGCCGCCAAACGCCGCCCACAGCAAGAGCGCCTGGAGCGGCAGGCCGGTCGCGAAGATGTAATAGAGAAAGGCCCGGGCCCGCACCATCGGCCAATCGTGCGCCATGGTCCAGAGCACCATCGGCGGCCCGCCCATCCCGCATAGCCCGAGCAGAAATCCGCCGAGCCCGAACGCCAGCCACTCCCACGCCGCGTGCAGCTTCGGTTGCGGAGGTACTCGCAGCGACCACTGTATGACCAGGATCGACAGCACAATCAGCCCGACGAGCTGGCTGGCCTCGTCCTTTCGCTCCTCGCCGATCCACACGAGCGCCCACACACCCAGCGGCATTGTGGCAAAGCGAATCAGCATCGGCCGCAATGCCCCGCGGTAGTCGATCTCGTGTCGCAGCTGCCAGGCCGCAGTACAATTCTGCACGGCCGCCGCCACCAGGCTGATCGCGACCGCCTCGGGCAGCGACACCCCCGTCAGCATCAGCAGCGGAATTCCGAACAGGCCCGACGCGAATCCCACGGCTCCCTGAAGCACGCTGCTCGCCAGCAGGATGGCGGCGACAAGCAGCAAGGACGTCAGCGAATAAACCATGTTGAAGCGAGCATAACCGCCCATGTCCTCTGCACCAATCGGACTCATCGGCGTCGGACTCCTGGGTACCGCCCTGGCCGAACGGATTGTGGCTGCCGAATACTCGCTCCTTGCCTTCGACAACAACCACGAGCGGCTCAAGCCGTTCCAGGCAGCCGCGTCTGCCGCTGAGGTGGCAGCGAATTGTCAGATAATTGTCCTGTGCCTGCCAGATTCCAAGGTTGTGCGCTCGGTGATCGAGTCGCTCAGCGATCGTCTCCAGAGCGGAATGCTGCTCATTGACGCGACCACGGGCGACCCTGAGGACACGGTTCAACTCGCCGCCGCATTGCGCCAGCGAAACATCGGCTACGTCGATGCCACGATCGTCGGATCGAGCGAGCAAGTTCGCCGGGGCGAGGCGGTTGTGCTGGTTGGCGGCGAAGCGGCCGATGTCAAGCGCGCTGAACCTGTTCTCGAAGCCTGGTCGGACCGCCGGTTCCACCTGGGGCCATCCGGCAGCGGCGTCCGGATGAAACTCGTCGTGAACCTGGTTCTGGGACTCAACCGGGCGGTGCTGGCCGAGGGCCTTGCCTTCGCCGAAGCCTGCGGCATCGACGCCGCCCTCGCACTCCAAGTGCTGCGATCGACCCCGGCCAATTCGACGGTGATGGACACCAAGGGCCCCAAAATGGTCGCCCGCGATTTCTCGCCCCAAGCCCGCCTCAGCCAGCATCTCAAGGACGTGCGGCTGATCCGCGAGCTGGCCCGCCGGCACGGGGCCGGCGTTCCGCTTTCCGAGGCCCACGAGCGGCTGCTGGCGCGGGCAGTGGAATTGGGCCTGGGCGATGCGGATAATAGCGCCGTATTGGGGGTCTATACGTCTGGGGCGGGCCCGCATCATCACGGCCCGGGAACGGGAAACAGGTGAGACAATCTGTCTCCTGCCGCCTGTTTCCTGTCTCCTATTGCCGGTCGCCTGTTTTCTGTCCGCTGAATCAGCCATGATCTCCGCCGTCCAGCTCACGAAACGCTTCACCGGCCATGGCCCGGACGTTCTGGCGGTCGATCGCGTTTCGTTCGCGGTCGAGCGCGGCGAGGTGTATGGCCTGCTCGGCGAAAACGGCGCCGGAAAAACGACCACCCTCCGCATGATCCTGGGCCTGCTGGAACCCAGCAGCGGATATGCCCAGGTCGAAGGCTTCCGCACCAGCGAAGCGCCCGACGAGGTCAAGTCGCGGATCGGCCTCGTCTCGACCACCGCCGGCCTCTACCAGTGGCTCACGCCCCGCGAGATGCTGCTCTTCTTCGCCGACCTTTACGGCACGCCCACCGCCGTCGCCGAGAAGAATCTCGCCAGGCTCGCCGCGATGTTTCAGCTGCATGACTACCTCGACCGCCGCTGCGCCACGCTGAGCACCGGCCAGAAGCAGCGCGTCAATCTGGCCCGTTCGTTGATCCACGATCCTCCCGTGCTGCTTCTCGACGAGCCGACCCGCGGCCTCGATGTACTGGGAAGCAAGGTCATCTTCGACTTCATCGCCGCCGCGCGGACTGCCGGCAAAGCGGTCGTGCTCAGCACCCATCGCCTCGACGAAGCCGAGAGGTTCTGCGACCGCTTCGGCCTGTTGCACCGCGGGCGCATGATGCGCGAGGGGACGCTCGCCGAATTGCAGGCGACCACCGGCCTGGCGACCCTGACCGAAATGTTCCTCCACGGCCTCGCCGCCGGCCGGGAGGCCGATGCCGCATGAGCACCCCCTCCCCCGCTCGCGCCGACAGCCTCGCCCGCGTCGGCCGGCTGACGCTCAAGGAGCTGCGCGAAACGCTCCGCGACCGCCGCACGATTGTCACTCTCGTCCTCATGCCGCTGCTCGTCTATCCGCTCCTCAGCCTGGGTTTCAAGCAGCTCCTGGCCGCCAGCACCACGAAAACCGACCCCGGCGTCTGGCGGATCGGCACCGAGAGCGATTCCGAAGGATCGCGCCTGTGGTCGCTCTTGCTCCTGGGCGACGCCGCTTTCCGCGAACAATCGGCTCCCGTCGCTGACCAATCGTCCCAGTCGAGCGATCTTGCGCTGCAGAACCCGTACACGGTGTCGGGCGGTTCGGTGGAGGAAGCGGTCCTCCGCGGCGACATCGACCTGGGCGTCCGCGCCAGCCGCCGCGAAGGCGCGCCGACTCCCAACTTCACCGACTTCGAACTCGTCTATGCGGCCGATTCCTCGGCGGGGCCGGCGGCAGCGGCCTTTGTCATCGAGCGCTTGCGGGCCGCCAACGACCGCTACGCCGTCGAGCGTCTCAGGCAGCTCGGGGACCGGGGCGCTCTTCCCGCCAGGTGGAAATCGCAGCCGATCGGCGAGGTGCAAGGCACGCATTTTCAACTGGCCACGCTCGTGCCGATGGTGCTGATCCTGATGACGATTACCGGGGCCGTCTATCCGGCGATCGACCTGACCGCCGGCGAGCGGGAGCGGGGAACGCTCGAAGCTCTGATGGCCGCGCCGGTGCCGCGGCTGGGGCTGCTCTTTGCCAAATACATCGCCGTCCTCACCGTGGCCCTGCTCACGGCCCTTGTGAACATTGTGGGAATGGTCGTGACCGTCCTCGGGTCGGGCCTGGGATCGGTGCTCTTTGGCGAGCACGGCCTCACGCTCGGATCGGTCGTGCTGGTCTTTCTGCTCCTCGTGCTGTTCGCGGCGTTTTTCTCGGCGGTGCTCCTCTGCGTGACCAGCTTCGCCCGCAGCTTCAAAGAGGCGCAGGCCTACCTGATTCCACTCATGCTGGTGGCGCTGGCGCCGGGTTTTATGACGATCCTCCCGGGAATCCAGCTCAATGCCTGGCTCTCGGTCGCCCCGCTGGCCAATATCGTGCTCCTGGCCCGCGACACGCTCCAGGGCCAGGCCCATCCGCTGTGGGGCCTGATTGCGGTGCTCTCGACCGCCCTCTACGGCACCGCCGCACTCGGCCTGGCCGCGCGCATCTTCGGCAGCGATTCGATCCTCTACGGCAGCCAAAGCAGCTGGAGCGATCTGTTCCGCCGCCCGGCCGAGCCGCTCGCCCAGCCGACGCTCGCCGGCGCGATGAGCTGCCTGGCGCTCGTCGTCCCGCTCTTTGTAATCGCCAGCGGCAGCCTGGCGCAGCTTGCCAATCAATCGATGGCCGTGCAGCTTCTGGCCAGTGCGGCCATGCTCGTCGTGCTGTTCGGCGCGGTCCCGATCCTGGTCGCCCGCTGGCAAGGCATCTCGCTGCCAGCCGGTTTTCAGCTCCGCCGCGCGCCGCTCTTGGGCTATGTGGGCTCGATCATCCTCGGCCTGGCCCTCGCGCCGCTGGCCTATGAGCTGATCGTCATCAGTCAGATGCTCGGCATCGCGACGATCAGCCAGCAGGAACTGGAGGACAAGGCCCCGCTGGTTCAGCGGCTGGTGGCGCAGTGGCGGGCCCTGCCGCCGGCGCTGGTGCTCGCGGCCGTCGCCCTGGTGCCGGCCATTGTCGAGGAGTTGTTCTTTCGCGGCTACTTTCTCGGGGCGCTGCGCGGCCGTTTGCCGGCGTGGCTCGCGATCGCGTTCAGCGCGCTTGTATTCGGCCTGTTTCACGCCAGCGTCGGCGGCCTGATTGCGGTGGAGCGGATCTTCTCCAGCATGGCCCTGGGCGTAGCCCTCGGCTGGGTCGCATGGACCACGCGCAGCGTGATTCCGGGGATGTTCATCCATGCGGTCAACAACGCCTTTGTGGTTTCGCTGGCCTATTGGGGCGATGGGCTGCGGAGCCTGGGAATTGACGTCGAGGGTCGGCGTCACCTGCCGCTCGAATGGATCGCGGGCGCTGTGGTAGGCGCGGCGGTCGGCGCTTCGCTCGTCTATTTAGGCCGCCCGGTCGCCGCTAGCCCGCCCCTGCCGGCGTCGCCGCTTGCCGTCGAAACTCCTCCTCCGTGAGAAAGACTCCCAGCCGCAGCAATTGAAACGTCAGCGTTGCGGCCGGCCAGCCGAGGGCCCGCAGCACGTCGTCCAGCCGCTCGCTGGGACACTGCCCTGCCAGGTCGACATGGTCCAGCATCTGACCCCGATCGATCAGGTTGCCATCGACCTGCCACTCGCCGCCGTCGTTTGTGATGCCGCGCCAGACGAACGACCCATCGGGCTCGATAAACAGGCGCGGCAGCTTCTCCAGCGCCGCCAGCGCCGTCTCAAACGAAACGGCCAAGGGCGCCGAGGCGGTGGAGCCGTGAATGGACGCGTGGAACCTAAACATGGTCTGACAAGGTTGTCGTCAACATGTCCGCTCCTGGTTTGATTTACAATGGTGAGTTGACGCTGCGATGAAATACGCCCCAGCAATTGGTGTTTTGCTCTTGGCCCTGGCATGGGGTGTCAGCGTTTTCTGCTGGGTCGGCATCGTATTCCCTCGTTGCAGCACGGGTGGTCACTTTCATGCAGGGATTGCGCGCGGCAACGCCGAGGTGGGCTTTCGTTCGCCGCCTGACCGACCTGGATTCCACTGGGACCGCGGACCTTGGGTTCTGTGCCCTTCGTTCATCGTCGGTCGCTTTGAGCACGATTGGTCGCATCAGGATGTTACCGGAGCCGGACGACTAATCTATGGACAGACCGAGTGCCCGATCGTCTGTTTGATCACGCTCCTCCTACCGCTGGCGGTCGGCCCACTTATTGGTTTTCGCTATCGTTTGTGGATGTTCTTTGTTTGGCTGACGACAGTCGCCGTCGAGTCCACATATTTCGCGGACCAGGCGCGCTCCTTGTGGCTGGATTAGTGTTTTTGCATCTGCAACGTGGTCTCGCTGTTCAGCCGGTTGGATTTAATCAGCGGGCTTCAGCCCGCTCCCCGTTAGGCACGAGCTTCAGCCCGTGCGACGCGGTCGCGGATCGATTGAATCCCAGCAGGCTTCAGCCAGCTTGTGTCCTCGGCTTCAGCCGTACAATACGCGCCGGCTAAAGCCGGCAAGAGGAATTGGGGGAGCGGCTCACTTTACCCCAGCTAAAGCTGGGGCCTGACGGGGAGCCTGCTGAAGCAGGCTGAAAATGCGCAGCACGTACTGGATCAGCTCCTCCAAAACTGCGACTCGCGCGGAGCGGCGTACTTAACCGCCAGATGCGGCGTTTCCAGCCGCTTGCCGAGATGCAGCGACTGCATCCCCGCCTGCACCAGGCCGCTGGTCAAGAGCGTCCGCTCGGCTGGATACGGCGCTTTGCCGGTCAGGAACATCTCCTCGGCTTTGGACATCAGCGCGGCCGAATAGACGACGTTCGGGTTCGGTGGCAGGTAGAACAGCGTCGAGAGGGGCGCCTTCTCCCCTTTGATCTGGGCCGCAAAGTTGAAGTCTTCCACGAGGCCGTTCATCAGGAGCATCGTCGCCTTAAGCCCGTCGGCATATTCGAACCGATACGCGACCGGCGTTTTGCAGAACTCGCGCATCTGGGCCGGCGTCGGATAGCGGTGGCTCGAAATCTTGTCCTGGGCCAGCGTCTGGCTCCGCGCCAGGCACGCCTCGAAGAGCCGCGGGCTCCATCCGCCCGCTTGCCACGAGCCGGCCTCCAGGGCCTGCCATACCGCGTCGCCGCGCAGGGCGTGCATGCTGACGACGCCCGTCTCACCCCCCTTGCGCCGCTCGGCCATGCACTGCATGGTCTCCAGGGCATGAAAGTCGTAGATGTCGATCGCACCATGCGCGACGCAGACGATCTCTTCGACCTCAGCCCCATACGGCAGATCGATCGCCGGCATCCGCCACGTCACCGGCAGCGACGAACCGGCCAGGAGCGGAAAACTCAGCTCCTTGGCCGTGGCGACCATCTCCTTGGCCCAGTCGAAATTCCACGACAGGTGCTTGTCGTTGAAGACGGGCGTGGTCCTCCCGTCCTCGCGAAAGACCTTGGCGATCTGCGAGAACAGCTCGTACCGGGGATATTGCTTCTGGCCGATCTCGTTCTTGGGATAATCGCCGTGTTCACCGATGAGGAGCACCGCATCGACCGCGAGCTTATCGCCGCCGCATCGCAGCGCCTCGGCGACGGATTTATAAATCGGAAAGCCGAACTCCTCGGACCGCTTGCCGGAGAGGTCCCCTGCGGGCCGCTGATCGACGTAAGCGCTGACGACTTCGATCGGCGGCTTGTGCCAGCGCCCTTCGCGCGGATAGCCGTGCAAAAACCGCTCGGCCATGTGCCAGGCATGCGACCGATAGTTCCAGAGCGTGGTCACGACCGCCAGGCGCTTTTTCTTGGCTGGCTCCTGGGCATGGCAGCAAGCGGCGCCGGCGATCGCGGCCGATGTGGAAGCGAGGAATGTGCGGCGAGTGAGCATGGTGAAGATGCAAAATCACTGAGGACGAACTTACTTGGTACTTGGGTACTTTGCACTTCGTACTCGGTACTGAGTACGTACTTCATACTTGGTACAGCATACGGAGTGCGGAGTCCGGAGTGCGGAGTACCTGAAACGCGAAACCTGAAACTGAACCCCTCCGACCTCTGACCTCCGACCTCCGACCTATCCTCCCGGGTTGCTCTCCTCCAGCACTTCTTCCGCGACGTAAATCGGCAGGATCGGGTCGCAGGCGACAGCGACGGCAATCGCGTCGCTGGGGCGCGAGTCGATCTCCACGATCTCGCCGTCCTTCTTCACGCGAAGCTGGGCGAAGTAGATGTGGTCCTTAAGCTCGCTGATCACCACGCTGTCGAGTTCACCGCCGAGGTCTTCGATCGCCTTCACGAGCAGCTCGTGCGTCCGCGGCCGGGGCGACTGGATCCGCTTCACGCCCGTGTTGATGCTCTCGGCTTCGAACAGGCCGATCAGGATCGGGAACTGCCGGTCCCCTTCGACCTCTTTGAGATAGATGATCTGCTGTGGGTTGATTTCGCTGATGATGATCCGCGAAAGCTGCATCTGCACGGGCATGGCGTGGTGGGGCAGGTTGGCGGCCTGCCGCTGGAAATCGAGTGACGCGCGAAAGACTTGATTATACGACACAGGGCGAAAGAGCGCAAGCGATTGCACTCGTCCTCGTCCTCGTCCTCGTCGTCGTCCTCGAATCCGCGTTGGTGTGCGCCAAACTCTCGCTCGTGCGGGTATCCGAGGACGAATGGCTTGCCCCGACCCATCGAGGACGAGGACGAGGACGAGGACGAACGAAGCGCCCCTATCCCTTGATCTTCTTCACCGCCTCGGCCGCCGCCGCTCGTACGTCCGGATCTGCATCACGGGCCGCTGCTTCCAGGGCGGGCAGGGCGCCCGCCGCTGC
The DNA here is from genome assembly GCA_022614795.1 of Planctomycetaceae bacterium. GTDB lineage: Bacteria > Planctomycetota > Planctomycetia > Pirellulales > Pirellulaceae > CAYLLN01. The sequence goes on from JAKEHX010000684.1 coordinate 10,088, forward strand.
TTTGCCCAAGTCGCCCAGCGTCATCGCCGCCTCGGCGCGGATGAAGGCCTGCGGGTGCTTGAGGGCGGCGGTCATCTCCGGCACGGCGATCTTCGCATTCTCGGGGTTGGCGGGCTCGATCTGGAGCAGCGAATGGACCGCAGTGAGTTTCACGAGCGAATCCTGCGAATCGAGCAGCTTCCGCAGGGCCGGCGCCGCACCCTTGGCATCTGGGCCCAACTTGCCCACGAAATACTCCGCGGTGAGCACGACATCGCGGTCGGTGTCGGCCAGTGCCGCCGTGGCCGGTTCCAGCGCCGCTACGGCCTTGGGACCGATCGCCGCCAGGGTAAACAGGGCCTCGGTCCGCACCTTGGGATCC
>JAKEHX010000081.1 GCA_022614795.1 Planctomycetaceae bacterium
CGTGTGCCCCGGGACCACCTTGCGCCTGATTACCGGCGATTACGCTGTTGGCGACAATAACGTGAGCGCCCAGGTTGTAGATGCCGCCGCCCTGATTGGCCTTGCCTTGAGTCAGATGCAGCCCGGACACGGTCACATCGGTCGCGGCGCCCAAGACGAAAAAGATGCGGCTCGTGTTATTGCCGCTCACCGCGATTTTGTCGGCGCCAGGACCGTTGATCGTTACGTCGCCTACGACGGTTAGCTGGCCGGTCGTCAATGTGATGGTGCCGCTCAGACCCGGCGTGAATTGGATGACGTCGGCGCCGGGAATCAAATTGGCCAGCAGCACCGCGCGGCGCAGCGAGCCAAAACCGCTGTCATTTAGGTTGAGGACTGTGAATGTGCTCGGCAACGTGCGATCTTCCAGCACCAGGATGCGCGGCACAAACGACGCGCGCCGGCGCTCGGGCTTGCGGGCGAGTTTTCGCTTCAGGGCGTCCAGCAGGGTAGTGACAAACATGGGATGACTCCTTTGGCTGGAAATGCCTCGGCAACCGCGACGTGCCGAGCACAAACGTCTAGGAAACGTTGCAACTCGTGCTTGCGAATCGGGAACCGTTGCCGGGAAGTATGTTAGTCCAAGTCCAATGGAGGACAACGGGGCGGGCAAGAAATGTCTTCCTAAACAAATCAAGTGCGAACCCTGGTCAACCTCGCCCTGCCGGCATCAACACGCCTCAATCCTTCTCCGCCCCATCGACCGGTTCCAGAAGCGGCAAGCTGCGTTTGCCGCAGGTCGTTTCGAACAACTTGTTGCCGGTGACGTGGAAGACGTGGGGCAGTCGGGTCTTTGAGCCGGCGGTCAGCTGGCTCGTGTCAATCCCGTGAACCCACAAGTCGATAAAGGTCAGGTCGGCGGCGGCGGCGTCGGAGGGTGTCGGCGCAGTGGGATGCCACACGCGGACGATGGCGTCGCGCTTACCGACAACTTCCAGCACCAGGATCGCACCCTTCACTCCCAGTCCCTCTCCCGAAGGAGGAGAGGAGGACAGGATACCCTTGTCGCCTTTCTTCGGCGGCAGCGGGAGCTGCGGGAGCGGCGCGGTGGGACCGGCCCATCGCGCCGTGTTGATGGCGAAGTACAGGTTCTCGAACGGCGGCGCTTTGCGGCTCGCGTACCAGTAACGGAAGCTGCCGTCCGCCAGGCGGGCCACACAGCCGCTGCCGACATAGTTCGACTCCCAGGGACGTTTCGGATCGGGGATCAGCACCGGGTTTTGCGGGTGTTTGTGCCAATGCAGGCCGTCAAGGCTAACGGCAAAGCCGACGGCGGTTGTCTGCCGCCGCACCGCCGAATAATAGCTGCCATACCACATCAAATAGACGCCATCGATCTTGAGCACCGTCGGATAGACCAGCACCTCGGCTTCCCACTCCTGGCTCAGTTGCAGCACGGGCCGGTCGGTCACCTTCCACGCGCGGCCATCGGCGCTGGCGGCATGGCGAATCACCCACGGGCGCTTGCTGACGTCGCTGTACCACATGTCGTAGCCCCGTTCAGACTTGAGGACGGTCGGGCAATAGACGTGATCGAGCAAGGGCGGCGACGGCTTGGCCCAGTCGATGCCGTCGGCGCTGGTCGTTTCGTGCAAGGTATGCAGGCCGCCCTTGGCCAGGTTGGCGGCGCTATGCCACATGCGGAGCTTGCCGTTTTCGCGAACGACGGCGCCGTCGCCTTGGCGCAACAGCGCGGGCGTCAGCACCGAAAGGATGCCGTCGTCGAACTCGAGCACGGGGTTTTGCGGATGCCGCTCGAACGCTTTGCCGTCTTTGCTCGTGGCCAACCCGAGGCGAAAGACACGAGTTGCGCGCGTGCCGCGTGAACCGCAATACCACAGCAGGTAACGGCCTTTTTCCTCGATTACGGCGGGCGCGAAGATGTGCATGTCGTCGAATTGGCCGGCGGCGCCGAGGGAGATGATCGGGCCGGCGACATCCTTTTCCCAGAGCTGCGGCCCGAGCCACTTGGCCAAGGCGCGCGGCGGTTGCGCCACGGCTGGACTCGCAAGGCCTAGCGCTGCCCATATGGCTGCGAAACAAAGGGAGGACTTGATTCTCATCGGTTTAATTGCAGGGGTTGCGGCACTTGCCGAGTATTGTTGTTCAGGCTCTTCAGAATCTCAATGAATTCAGGGTGTTGCTGGATAGCGTCGAGATCCCAAGATGTCTTCAGCGCCCACGCGTTCTTGTACTTGCTGCAGCGTCTTGAGTGCCTGGGCAGTGTAGGCCGCGCGCTCGTCGGTGCCGGCAGTTTCGGCCGTGCTGCACAGCGCGTAAGCGCGGGCCACGTCAAGGAGCATTTCGGCATCGACATTCTTGGCCGCGCTCAGTTTTACCGCGAACTCCACAGCGCGGGTGTGATCGCCGGCGGCGGCCAGGGCCAGCATCAGTTCGGCCTGGCGGCGCGCGTTGCTGGGATTGAGCATTTTCTCGCGAATGATCTGGGCCTGGCGAAAGTAGTCTTCGGCCAGGTACAGCAAAACGTAGAAGGGTTTCGACGGGCCGCCAAACTCCGCGCTGGGATGGTGCAAGATGTCCTCGCGAACCTGGAGCGCCTCCTGGTAATGCTTCAAGACGGCCTCCAGATCGCGGTCGGCTTCCATGGTGATATCCCCCATGTTCAGCAAGATCGCTGCCAGGTTGCCGCGCGAGGCGTCGCTGCCTTTCTTGATGATGATTCGCTGCCGGGCAATTTCCAGTCCCTTGGTGAATTGCTCCTTGGCTTTTTTCGCCTCGCCCAGTTCCTGGAACAACTTCCCCATGAGCGGTTGAATAGTACCGCGCCGAAATCCTGCGCCCAGTCAAAAATAGTTGTCCTATCACTGCTGCGCCGCGCTTCTGGGATCGGGAACCAACAACTAGCGAGAGCGGTTTCCCACGGCCGCGGACGCGCGCGCCGATGCGATGGCCGCGGTGATAGGCAGCTCGATGAAGCTGCTCTGTTTGGGGGCGTGATAGACCCGTTGCGTCGCTTTGCGGTATTCGCCTGGCTTCGCCCAGAAGATATTGGGCACGAAGGTCTGCGGATTGCGGTCGTAGAGCGGGAACCAACTCGACTGAATTTGCACCATGATCCGGTGCCCCGGCAGGAAAACGTGGTTGGCCGTCGGCAGGGCGAAGCGGTACAGGAGCGGCGTGTCCGGGGTGATCGCCTTGGCCGTGGCGAAGCTCTCGCGATAGCGGCCGCGGAAAATGTCGGCGGCGATCATCAGCTGATAGCCGCCCATGACGGCATCGCCGCCCACCTCGTCGGGATAGACGTCGATCAGCTTGACGACCCAATCGGCGTCGGTGCCGCTCGTGGAAGCGACCAGGTTGGCGATGGGTTCGCCCGCGATCTTCATCGGCGCGGTCAGCTTGTCGGAGATGAACGTTACGACATCCGGACGCCCAGAGGCCTCGCGCTGATCGTCAACGAGCCAACGTGGCCAGGGATTGCCTTCTTCGTAGCCCATCGGCTGAATGGGGCGACGGACGAAGGGGACCGGTTTGGCCGGATCGGAGATGTACTCCTCGAAAGCCGCATCGCCGGGCTTCGGAGACTCATGACTCAGTTTCAAGCCGGCGCGGAGATAGAGCGGCGTCATTTTGCCGGCTTTGCCCCTCACCCCTTCCCCTCTCCCCTCGGGGGAGAGGGGTTTCTTCTGCTCCCCTCTCCCCTCGGGGGAGAGGGGTAGGGGTGAGGGGGGCGGCCAAGCCGAATAACGGCGCCAGGCGTTCGTTCCCGTCTCGAACGCGGTGACGGGGGCGATGTCGGCCTTTGGGGCGCCGTCTTGCAGATACTGGGCGAGAAACGGACCGAGGATTCTCTTGCGGAAGTAGAGCGCGGTGTCGCTGCCGAATTTCACGGCGCCCAGCGAACTGCCGTTGCCGATCATCTGGCCATGATGCCACGGGCCGATGACCAGAAAGACCTTGTCGTTGGCCGTATCCTTCGGTTCGATCGCCTTGTAGACGGCGGGGGCGCCGTAGATGTCTTCCTGGTCCCACAAGCTGTGGACGAGCAGCACGGGCGTTTTCAGCGGCTGCGCGGCCAGCAGCTTATCGACGGCTTGATCCCGCCAAAAGGCGTCGTAGGCAGGATGCTCGACGAGCTTGTTCCAAAAGCCCAGCTGATCGAGGCCGCGGCGGCGACCCAGTTCGCCGGCCGAGCCCGCTTGCATCCACATGTCGTATTCGTCGTTGTGACTCCGCCACCACTTGGCCTCACCCTTGCGCGTGGCGACCTGATTGTAAATCCAGCTAGCACCGATCTGACGGAAGGCCCCGTAGTGGAACCAGTCATCGCCAATCCAGCCGTCGACCATCGGATTCATCGGCGCCGACACCTTGAGCGCCGGGTGCGGATCGACGAGCGCCATCAAGGGAAGGAAGCCGTTGTACGATATCCCCAGGATGCCGACTTTGCCATTGCTCTCCGGGACGTTCTTGACGAGCCAGTCGATGGTGTCCCAGGTATCGGTCGCATGATCGACCGGCGTCGGGTTCTGCGGGCCGCGCAAGGGGCGATTGACGATGTAGTCCCCCTCGGAACCGTGCTTGCCGCGCACGTCCTGCACGACGCGAATGTAGCCGCCTTCCAGGACCACGTCGAGCGCGTGGTCGTAGCCGTTCAGGACTGGCCCAAGGTGAGCGCTCTCGGCGTGGGTCGTGAGCTTGTCAGCGCTATAGGGCGTCCGTGTCAGGAGAATCGGCGCCCCTTTCGCGCCCTTCGGAATTAAGATGACGGTGTGCAGCTTGACGCCGTCGCGCATGGGAATCATCACCTCGCGCCGAGTATGGTCGAAGCTGTCGTTCTTCGGCGTGAACTTGGCTGGGATCTCGCTCGGCAACTCCGGATACGTCGCAGGCGGCTTTTTCTCGGTTTGGGCCAGCGCCGGTGCGGCGAACAATGCAGTCCCAAATACCGATAAGAGCAGCGACGGCGCAAGCGTCTTTAGCTTCATGATGTTTCCTCCCGGAAGCCGACTGATCGTTCTGTAGGA
>JAKEHX010000685.1 GCA_022614795.1 Planctomycetaceae bacterium
AGTGAGTCGTGAGTGGTAAGGTAAGCATATTCCGAACCACTCACAACTCACTACTCACCACTCACTTGCTCCGTGATCATGGACCCGGCTAATACAAAGTTTCGGCCCGAGCTTGTCGATCCCTCGGCCTGGATTGCTCCTAGCGCCACGGTGCTGGGGGACGTGACCATCGGCGCGGAATCGACCGTGTGGTTTCAGGCGGTCATTCGCGGCGATACCGATGCGATTCGGATCGGCCGCCAGACGAACATCCAGGACGGCTGCGTGTTACATGCTGACCCGGGCGTTCCCTGCACAATCGGCGACCGCGTGACCGTGGGACATGCGGCGATCGTGCACGGAGCGACCGTGGAAGACGATTGTCTGATCGGCATGAAAGCCGTCGTGATGAACGGAGCGAAGATCGGCCGCGGCAGCCTGGTGGCGGTCGGGGCGATCGTCACCGAGGGAACCAACATCCCGCCGGGCAGCCTCGTCATGGGTCAGCCGGCGAAGGTGAAGCGGCAATTGACCGAGCACGACCAGGGGCGAATCCGCCATGCCGCGGAGCATTACGTGGAAGCGGGACGAGTATATCGGGCGGAACTGACCGAGGGACGGAGCGACTGAGGGAAGGAGGGACGGAGGGAAGGAGGGACAGAGGGACGGAGGGACGGTCAACTTCACTCTGTCACGCTGTCTCTCCGTCTCTCTGTCCCTCCGTCTCTCCGTCTGTCTTTCTTGCTCCCGCACGCGGTCACCACCGCACATGTCGAACAAGCGCCGCTCGCACAGCCGTGCTCCGCCTCGTCGGTGCCGCATCCGGGGCCGCAGCCGGCGGTGAGCGTTTCGGTGAATTTGCGGAACTGGACTTGGGCTTCGTAGACTTCGGCCAGCTCAGTGGTCAGAGCGTCAAGTTCCGGAGTCGTCTCGCCCAGAAAGTAGAACAGGAGCGATTGCCCGTCGAACAGGTGTTCGACATCGACCAGCACGGCCGGAATGCGACGCTCGATCAGCCGCTCTTCGCAGGCCCGGTAGGCCTGTTCGCGGTTCCGCTCCAGCCGCGCCAAGAGCAGGTCGTCCTCGACCGTCACGCGCCTTAGCAGCGAGCCGTCGGCCGGTTCATGACGAGCTTTGCTTTCCGCGAGGTCGTCAAGGGCCGCGAGTACCTCGCCCACTTCCAATCCGCGCTGCGTGCGGCAGATGACGCGGGCGCCGCGGGCATAGCGCTGGGCATCGACGGCTGCAAAGCGGCCGACGCTTCCGAGGACGCCATGGCGGACCCAATGCTGGCCTAACATGAAGCAGGGGTGAGAGTTAGAATCTGCATGTCGCAATCCACAGCTTGCATCTTGACCGATTCTGCCCGCCCTGCCAAGTTCACACGCTCCATGCGCCTGCCCCTTACTGCGGCTCCCATTTCCGATTGGTCCGACCTGGCAGGCCGCGTCCTCAACGGCCACGCAGTCACGCCGAGTGAGGCTTTGGCGATTTTGCAAGCGCCGGATGAGGAGCTGCTCGACATTCTGGCCGCGGCCTATCGCATCCGCCGACGGTGGTTCAGCAACACGGTGCAGCTCTATTTCCTGATGAACGCCAAGAGCGGCCTGTGCCCCGAAGACTGCCACTATTGCTCTCAGTCGAAAGTCTCCGAGGCCGACATCCCGCGCTACAACCTCTTGAGCCGCGAGAAGCTGCTCGACGGGGCGCGCGTCGCCGCCGAGCGGGGGAGCAAGACGTATTGCATCGTCATTTCGGCGCGGGGGCCGAGCGAACGCGAGATTCAGGCCGTCGAGACAATCGTGCCGGAAATCAAGCGGCAATATGACCTGGAGGTTTGTGCGTGTCTGGGCCTGTTGACGCCCGACCAGGCCCGGCGGCTGGCGGCGTGCGGCGTCAACAAGGTCAATCACAACCTTAACACCAGCCCCGAGTTCTACGAACAAATCTGCACCACGCACACTTATCAGGATCGCGTCGCGACGCTGCGGGCCGTGCGCGAGGCGGGCCTCGCGCTTTGCTCGGGGGGCATCATCGGCATGGGCGAGCGGGACGAAGATGTCGTGCGGATGGCCATGGAGCTGCGCGAGCTGGAGGTCGAGTCGATCCCGCTCAACTTCCTGATCGACATTGCGGGAACACCCTTGGCCAGCTCGAGCCGGCTGACGCCCCGCTATTGCCTGAAGGCCTTGGCGATGTTTCGCTTCGTGAACCCGGCAAGCGAGCTGCGGATCGCCGGCGGGCGGGAGCTGCACCTGGGCTCGCTTCAGCCGCTGGGGCTTTACGCCGCCAACTCGGTCTTCGTGGGCGACTACCTGACGACCAAGGGGCAGGCTCCCGAAGCCGACTACCGGATGATTGAGCAGATGGGCTTCGTGGTCACGCGGCACGAGCCGGTGCCGGCCGGGCATAGCTAATGTCGCCTTTCGCGGAGCGAAAGGCGACTATGCGATCAGGTCAAGCTGTCCGCCGGTTTGTCCACCGGGGGCGCTATTCGGTGGTTCCGACTGCGCATCGCCAGCACCCCGCTTTGCGGAGGACCGCTGCCACGGTTGCCGGCCGTCGGGGTCGCGGTCCTGCGCCTCGCTGTCTTCTTCTGTCTCGCCGATGCCGGCTGCTGACTCGGCGCGGCGGGCCGACTCGGCCTGGCGATCGCGATCTCCGGCCTCGCGAAGTGCCTTGTCGGCTTCGGCGGCCTTTAGTGGCAATGGAGACGCGGCCAGCGATCCGATCAGGCCGAGCGATCCGATGCTCATAATCGCCTCCAGTAGGACGGATTTGTAATCCGTCCATGCGCGGACGGAGTACAACTCCGTCTTACCTACCAATGTTCGGACGGAGTACAACTCCGTCCTACCTTCGCCACAGCTTCGGCAGCGAAAAGACGGGCGGCGGCTGGTCGCGGGTTGCCTGGCGGGTCGCCAATTCCGGGAACAGCTCTGCGAGTCGCTCGTCGAGATTGGGAAACGCGTAGCGCTCGACGCGCGGCCGGTCGAGCGTGCCGGTCACCTCGATCAGCATGAGTTGCCGGCTGGTTTCGCTGACCAGCGGGCGGAAGATCGGCAGTTGAAACTCGTCTCGGCCGAATTGCGGATAGAACTTGAGATCGACCTCGCGCTGACCGGTCATCCGCCCCTTTCCTTTGAGGCAGATCGCGTCGCCGTTGAAATCGATGCGGTCGAGGGCCAAGTCGTCCCCTTCGATGCGAAAGTCGATGTTGCTGGTGTTGAACGCCGTCCGGTCGGGCCGCTGGATGCTGAGCAGCTTGAGCATCGCGATCATCACGGGGAGTTCATAAATGTCGGCATCGCGGAGGCGGATTTGCCCCGCCCCTCGCCAGGTATGTGCCCCTTCGAGCGTGCCCCCCATGTTCACCAAGCCAAAGACCTTGCCCGACAGGCCGCGCTGCCGCGGCGCAAGCTCGCTTACCACCTCCGCGAGATCGGCGTTCTCCAAAGATATCTGCAAGCCGAACTCGCCGGCCGGCGTGAGCAGCAACTCGCCATTAGCGGTGAGTTGGCCCAGCAGGGCACTGGCGCTGATCGGCCGGGGCACGCGGTTTTGAACGTCGCGCTCGGCAGCCACGCCAAACAGGACCCGCTGGCCATCGAGCACCAGCGGGCCGCTCACCTGGGTGAATTGAATCCCGCGGATTTCCGCCGAGTCGATCGTCACTTCTCCGCGGCTGAAGGCACCGCGCGGGCCGCTGCCGCCGACCAGCTTCACCCCGCCGAACACGTGCTCGACGGGCGTCGGCGTCGCCAGGCGGCCGTTGTCCACGTCGAAATCGAGGTTCCACTCGAGGGCGGGTGGCTGGTCCCCTTTGCCAGGAACGGTCACGGCGAGCGAACCGTCGACGTTTATCGGGCCCTCGATCGCCAGGCGGCTCAATCCCTGACCAATGGCCGGCGGCAGGGCGGCGATCAGGTCGGCGTCGGATTCGAGCCGATCAGCCGCCAGTCGTTTGAGCTCCAGCCGGCAGCCGCCGTCGCCGAGCACCTGGGCCTTGCCGTCGGCTTCGATGGTCGTGCGGCCGTGTGCTGCGGCGAGTCCTGTCAAATCGATCAGCCCATCCTGGTAGTGAATCGAGCCGGTCAGGTTGTCCATCCGATAGCGAAACCAGATGGGCTCTATCGAGAGTGCCCGCCCTTCGACGTTTTGCCCCGGCGGCCATTTCTCCCCTTTGACATCGATGCCGAATTTCTGCCTGGTCGCGCTATATTTCATGCCGACCGTGAGGTGGTCGATATTGCCGCGCGGCCGCAGGTTCGACCAGAGGCGCTGAGCGCCTGGACTGAGCGCTTGCCGCAATTCGTCGGCCAGCGGCACATCGGTCGCCGTAAACTCGAGTCGGAGCTGATTGCCGTCCGGGGCGGCCGCGATCCACGAACCTCCGCCGAGGATGTAGGCGCTGTCGTTGCGGCCGGTCAGATGGCGAAACTGCCAATCGCTGCCGGTCAATTGCAGCGAGCCATTCACTTTGTCGATCGGATATGAGAAGCGGTCGTGCTGGATCGAGCAGTCGTGCATCGTGACCGACAACCGGCGGTCGAGTGGTTGCTGCCCGGTTTCGCGCGCGAGCCGTCCTTGAATCGAGACCAGCCCGCGCGGATGAAAGGCCCGCACGATGTGCTGGTATTTGGGCTCCAAAGCGGCGAGCAGTTTCTCATCGACCGGCACGGGGCCCTCCGATTCGACCTCGACCCAGCCGGTAAATGCCGGACCGGGATGATCGACTTCGGCCCGGCAATGGACGACCTGGCTGCCGGTGAGCATCCGCAGCTGTGCACTCAGATGATCGTGCTTCAGCTCGATCGAGCCCGTGCCGCCGACCAAGCGATACGGAAATCGGACGTACTGGATCGCCAGGTCGTGGCACTTGATGACGATGTCGGGCTGCCAGCGCTGGCCGTCGAAAGTCAGATGGGCGGTCAGATCGACGCGCCCCAGCGGCGAGAAATCGGCATAAACCTTTTGCACTTGCGGCGGGAGCGACTGCACCGGCAGCCGCTGCACTTCGAGCTGACGGGCGACGACATCGAGCTTGAGCGGGCTGCCGGGCGAATAGCCGAAGATTTCGGCGTCGATTTCCAAATTGGTCGAGCCGCAGCGGGCCGAGAGGTCTTGAATGACGATGCCGTGATTGTCGGCTCGGATCGTGGCTTCGACATCCGAAAGGGGCTCTGGCAGGCGGGCGTCGTCGATGCGGCCTTCGGAGATTTTTCCGCTGATGACGAATTCGAGAGAGGACATCGTAGGCGTCACGCTCCGCGTGACGGTTTCCTCACGCGGAGCGTGAGGACTACCATGCCGTTTCACATGAAATCCCAGGTACGTCCTACCGCGCACCGTTGAAAGGGGCGCAAGCAGCGTGGCGATTTCGTGGGGCAAGGCCGTCCGCAGCCGGGGATTGAATTCCAGCCCCTCCACCGCCCCGCGGACTTCCCACGCCGCGGAGCGCGGGTCAAGCACGCCGTCAATCTCGACCCGTTCCAGATGATCGCCCGCCAGCGAGCCTTGGATGCGGAGTACGGCAGGGTCTTCCGGCTTCACGATCAATTCGATATTCCGCAAGGCCAGAGGCGTCGCTTCCGCGCTTGTCGGATCGACGATTTCCACCACGCTGTCGCTGATCGTCGTCGTCGGTGCCGGTCCCCCCTGGCCCATGCCAGGCAGCGGCAGCAGGCGGGCCAGGTTCCAACAGCCGTCGGGTTGCCGCTCTGCCCGCAGCTTGAGCCGCTGAAAGTGCATGCGAGTAATTCGCGGCGGCATGGTGATGAAGTCGGGGAGCCGCGTGTCGCATTCGGCGAAGACTTCGTCGATGTGCACCAGGACGGGCGAATCGGCGTCCTGGCCGTCGCGAATCGCCAGGCCCCTTAGCTCCACGCCCCTTCCGGCCAATCGCCGGGCCGAATAGAGCGAGACTGCCATGCCGCGGTAATGTTCGCGCAGCTGCGATTCGACCCGGAGCCGGATCTCCTCATTCAGCCGATCGGCGCAGTAGTACTTCGCCGCCACAAAGACCGCGCCGCCGAGCACCGCCAAGACCGCGAGCGTCTTGAACGTGCCGCACAGCCGGCCGAAAGGGCCGGGGCGGGGGTCGGGTTGTGGCTGTGATGAGTTCATGGCCGGGGTATGGCTGGTCAAACAATCAGACGGAGAGACGGAGTGAAGGAGAGACGGAGAGACAGGCAGAATCACATTTCATTGGCTTGTCCCTCCGTCTCTCTGTCTCTCCGTCTCTCTTTCTCTCGCTCGCATTCGCGCAAACACCCACTCACTTGCCACCGCCGCTGCCAGCACAATCAGCACCAGCATCGCCGGCTGCCGGTAGCGGATGGAGCTGACGAACACCACGTGCAGGCAAGTGAAGTAAATCGCGGGCAAGACGCACAGGGCATAGGGCCAATCGCGGCGAACATAGCGCCACGCTCCAATCGCCGCCAGCACAATGACCGGCGTGTAGGTCAGCGTCAGAACCAGCCGCGTCAGGCCGCCGCCGAATTCGGCTGCATTGGGAATCGGGCTCCAGATGCGCCGGAGTTTGACCCAGGCCAGGGTGGCGACTCGGCCCGGGTTCTCGCGGCCCCAGTCGAGCGCGGCATCCCTCATCCGCCGGTCCAGTCGATCCTCGAACGTCCCATGGTGAATGGCCGTTTGGGCATCGGCCGCCTTTTGCTCGGCGACAAAGCGCGGGACGAACCGCATGTCGCTGGCCCCGGTCGCTGTCGGAGAGAGGCCGTCGTAGAGGCTCGCGCCGACTTGCAGCGTCGTCGGAACAAAGCGCCCCGCGATCAGGTAGTTGCGCGCCCACCAGGGAATCATCGTCATCGCCAGGCTTGTTAATAAGACGCCGCCAATGAGCGCCTGTTTGCGGCGCTCGGGGCCAATTGCCAGGCCGATGAAGAGGGCAAACGGGGCAAACAGCAGCCAGCTTGGCCGCATCAGCGTCGCCAGGCCGCCGAGTATGCCGGCGATGGCGGCCCACTGGGTGCCGCGTCCCACGCTTGCGTGGGCGTGCGCGCGGAAGTCCGCCTTCCAAGCCTTCGTCCACGCCACGAGTTGCCACACCATGAGCGGGCAAAACGGCGCTTCGCTCAGCACGAAGGTGCTCAGGGCGATTGCCTCGGGATAGAACGCCGCGATTCCCGCCGCGACCAGCGCCGTCCGCCGGTCAAAGAGCTGCCTGGCGAGCGACGCCACGCCGGCCACGGCAATGGTGCCCAGCACGGCCGACAGTGCCCGTCCGCACATCACCGAGGGCTCCGCGTCGAGCAGAAACAAACCGGCCAGGAGTATCGGATAGCCGGGCGTGCGGAAGATCGCATATTGCTCGGGGCCGAATTCGTACGACTTGCCTTGGGCGATGCGCCGGCCCAGCTCCCAGTAGCTTTCGCTGTCAGGAAAGCCGAACTGTTTGCCCGCCGGCAAGCGCTCTTGCCACCAGATTCCCGCGAGCAGGCGAACCGCCAGCGCCAGGGCCAAAATGGCCCACAACCAGCGTCGATACGATGGGCCGGACGGCATTGCAAATGCGGGGCAATGATCCACGAGCGGAAGCGGCGCGGCCACCGACGGGCAAAATGGCGGTGGATAGTACGGGTTGGGCAAACTGGGGGTCAAGACGAGCGCCCAACAACTCGTGACGCCCAAAAACCCGCGAAACTCCGCACCGAATTGATTTACATTGCTAGCAAGGCTGTGTATATTCCGCTACTTTGCCGCCCTCAGCCTCCTCCTCTCCCGGAGTCCGACTCTGATGTCCAAGTCCGCCGCTGCCGACAACGGGCTGGCCCCGAATGCCTATCGCTTGCTCTGGGGCGGCTTCATGGCCATCCTCGCGGCGGGCGTAGGCTTTGCAATCCGTGGAGGATTTCTCGACAACTGGCGCGGTGAATTCAGCTTCACCGATGCCGAGATTGGCGGAATTACGGGCGCCGGCGGTCCGGGATTTTGCTTTGGAATCATCATTGGCGGCATCATCTGTGACAAAGTCGGCTACGGTAAACTGGTGGTCGCAGCGTTTTTGCTGCATATCATTTCCGCCGTTGTCACATTTCTTCCCGTCCCCACCATGGAGAAACAGGTTGCCTATCAACTCCTGTATTGGGGCTCATTCTTATTCGCATTTGCAAACGGCACGCTCGAAGCAGTGGCCAACCCGTTGGTCGCGACGCTCTTCTTTCGAAACCGCACGCACTACTTGAACATCCTCCATGCAAGCTGGCCGGCGGGCCTCGTTTTGGGCAGCGCGTCGGGCTGGGTCTTGGACGATTTGATGCCCGCTCAATTCAATTTAAGCATTCACTGGAAATACCAGTTTGCCCTTTTTCTGATTCCCACCGTACTGTACGGCCTGATGTTCTTCGCCCAGCACTTCCCCAAGTCCGAAGCTTCGCAGAAGGGGTTGAGCCTGGGCGAAATGTTCAAAGACGTGGGTATTCTGGGCGGCCTGGTGGTGTGCTTTCTCGTCGCGCTCTTCTTCAGCGACTTACTAAAGCCGGTGTTTACGCTGAAGGATGGTTCGGCTGAGCAAGCGAGCCAAGCCGCGCAGGTTGCGTCGTACGTCGGTTACGCCATCGGCGGGTTCCTATGGCTTTGGATCGCGCTATTGACACGCTTTTCGATCGGATCGCCGCTGTTGTTTGTGCTGTTTATCGCCCACGCACTCGTGGGCGCCGTGGAGCTCGGAACGGATACCTGGATTCAGAACATCACCGGAAATCTGCTGACTTCCGAACAAGGCAAGTGGCTGTTCGTCTTTACGTCATTGATGATGTTTGCCCTTCGGTTCTGTGCCGACTTTATTGAGAAGAAGATTGGTCTCTCGCCAGTTGGCATCCTGCTCGTATGCGCAATCCTGGCCTGCCTGGGCCTGATCCTGACCAGCTGGGTCGAAACGTTTCTGTTCGCGCTCGTGGCACTTTCTGTATATGGGGTGGGCAAGACATTTTTCTGGCCAACAATGTTGGCGGTGGCCTCGGATCGATTCCCGCGCACCGGCGCCGTTGCAATTTCGATGATGGGTGGCATCGGTATGATGTCGTTCGGCCTGCTTGGTTCTCCGGGACTTGGATATTTCAAAGACCGTTATGCGGGCGAGGATCTCCAGCGCACCAATCCAACCGCGTTTCAGGAGTACAAGGCTGGACAGCCTTCCAAATTCTTGCCATTTATCTTTCCTGAAGCCGTGGGCCTCGATGGCAAAAAGCTCGAAGAAGTGAAGTCCAAAGTGGAAGTCGCCCGTAAGGAATTGGCCGCAGCGGGCAATACGGATCCTAATGCGCCGCTGGCGAAGCTGACTGAAGCCGAGCGGGCGGTCCGTGCCGCTGGCATCGCGGGCGATCGTAAGACGCTTGTCACGGACGCGGTCATTCCGGCGGCGTTAGCCGTTATCTATCTGGGCTTGATGCTGTATTTTGCATCCATCGGCGGATACAAGCCGGTGCATATTGACGGTTCGGGCACCGAGCTGGGAACAGCGGAATCATAGCCGCGTCAGTCGGAGGAGGTCGCCCGCGCGCTGGGCCCGGATGCTCCCAGGGAACATCTGTGGCGCAATTTGGGCGTCGCGGGTAATGGCAACAAGCGCGTCCCACTCGTCCAGGCCCATCTCCTGTTCCGGCCAGCCTTGCCAGCGCCATGCCGCGCGCAATACGGAACGGGCCATATAGTCGGAAAGCGGCGCAAGCGTCGCGAGCGGGATTTCAACGCCGTCCGTGATGCGCCGTGCGTGCATTGCAGCCAGGTCCGTCGCCAGGCCGCTGATCTCGTCGTCCGCTTCACCGGCCAGCCGGCTGAGGCGGGTGATTGCCTGGCGGACCTGCGGGTTGAAATCGCGTTCCAAAAGCGGCAACAGCTCATGGCGGATGCGATTGCGCGTGTAATCGGTGCTCGAGTTCGACGAATCCTGGCGGAACGGCTGATTCACCTCCTGCAAGTAGTTCAGCACCTCCGCCCGCGACACATCGAGCAGAGGGCGAACGAGCGTCGCGGCAGCCGTCAGTTGCCGCGCGCGAGGGATGCCGGCCAGTCCTGCCAGGCCCGTGCCGCGCAAGATATTCGTCAGCACGGTTTCCACCTGATCATCCGCGGTATGAGCGGTCACTACGTACCGCGCACCGCATTGGCCGGCAGCCTGCGCCAAAAACTCGTACCTCGAAGACCGTAACGACTCTTCGGACGCCTTCGCCCCCTCTTCCGCCCTCACTCCAGCCACCACCTCCAATCCCAGCCCCGCCCCCAATTGCTCGACAAACGCCTGATCCGCGTCCGACTCCGCTCCGCGCAGCTTGTGGTTGTAGTGGGCCAAAACGAGCCGCCCTTCGCCAGCCCCGCGGATATCCAGCATCGCCCGGGCCAGGGCCACGCTATCAGCCCCGCCCGAAACGGCCACGAGCACGGTGAGGTCGTTCCATTTTTCGGGTGGCCACGCAGACCGCAGCGTTTGGACGAGCGGCGGACGGATTGTCGCAGTCATGGTTGAACTTCTCGTCAAGTCTGCTAGGATGGGGCCATCACCAGTTGGGGTAATGTCGCCCCATACTGGAATTAAGGTACACAATCACAGCGTTTGGCAGTTGGTTGGTGGCGGTTGCCCCTCGGCGTCCGCCAACGTGGTAGCGTGTTGCAAACACCGCTTGGCAGGCTTGGTCCTGGTGACCCGCCCTGCTTGCCGGAAGACGAAATTTGCCCTGCTCGTGCCGAAGGGAATGGGATTGATGCCGCTCATCCTTCTTATCCTGAGGTTGTTGTTTGGCTGGATCGCCCCGTGGTGGAACGAGAGCGTCCCGCTGGCCGTCCGACGCGACGGCCGCCTGGTGAACCGCCTCCAGCCGCAGGGGGTTGAGCCCGCCGAAAGCGAGCGAGCACCAGGGCCCTTGTTACTCCTATGGCGCGCGATCGTGCGTGCCCTAACCCGCTTTCGCGGCGGCTCCAGCCGTCCACCGGGCGCGGGGGGACCGCGCGGCGATTAGCCCCGCGGCGAACCGGACAACAAGCTTCGCTCTCCGCCCTGCGGGCGCTTGCGCTCCCCTCGTTGGCGACGTTCTCGTCTGGCGTGCTCCGCCGCTCCCCTGCCGCCTGTTCCGAAGAGGGAGCTAGTCGTGCAGGGAGCCGCGCCAGTTCTGGATTTTTCCGCTCTATGGCTGCTGGGCCAGGCGATCCTTGGCCAAATGATTCTTGGCCAGATTTCCGAGCAAACGCTGGCCCTGTCGGTGCTCGCCGCCGTCGCCTTGTCGTCGTTCCTGTCGTTTGCCGTCGTCAAATTCCTCGATCGGCTGCGGAAGATCGACGCCGAAAACACCGCCCGGCAGATCACCGAAAAAGCCGAGCACGAAGCCGCGGGCCGGATGAAAGAAGCCGAGCTGGCGATCAAGGAGAATGAGCTCGCACAAAAGGCCGAGGCGGAGAAGATGCTCGCCAAATCGCGCGACGAGATCCGCGAGCGAGAGCGGGCCCTCGACAAACGCCAGGAGGTCCTCAGCCAGCAGGACGACGACCTCCGCAAGCAGCAGAAAATGGTCGAGTCGAACCAGCGGCGGCTGGCGGAGCGGATGGAAGACGCCAATCGACGTCACGAGGAGCTGGGCAAGCTGCTCGAAATGCAGCGGCAAACGCTCCACTCGATCAGCGGCCTCTCGCCCGGCGAGGCCTCCAAGCGGCTGCTCGATTCGCTCGAGCAGGAATTGCAGCAGGAAATGGGGTCGATCGTCCTGCGCCACGAGAAGCGCCTGGCCGAGGTGGTCGAACAAAAGTCGCGGGTGATGCTGCTCACCGCACTCCAGCGCTATGCCGCGTCGCACACGGCCGAAAGCACGACCAGCACCGTCGATATTCCCAACGACGAGATGAAGGGCCGCATCATCGGCCGCGAGGGGCGAAACATCCGCACCTTCGAGAAGGCCACCGGCGTCGATGTGATCATCGACGACACGCCCGGCGTGGTGATCGTCAGCGGCTTCGATCCGGTGCGCCGCGAAGTCGCCCGCCAGACCCTCAACAAGCTGATCGCCGATGGCCGCATCCACCCGACCCGGATCGAAGAAATCGCCGCCGAAACGCAAAAGGAAATCGAGGGCTTCATTCAGAAAAAAGGGGAAGAAGCGGCTCAGGAGGTCAACATTCATGGCCTCAATCCGAAAATCCACTACATGCTCGGCCGGCTCCACTTCCGCACCAGCTACAGCCAGAACGTCCTGCGGCACAGCATCGAAGTGGCCTTTTTGACGGGCCTTTTGGCCGAGATGATCGGCATGGACGGCGACATGGGCCGCCGTTGCGGTTTGCTGCACGACATCGGCAAGGCAGCCGATCACGAGCTCGAAGGGGGCCATCCCAAGATCGGGGCCGATCTGTTGAAGCGTCACGGCGAGAAGGCCGAAGTGGTCCACGCGGCCTTTGGCCACCACGACGAGATTGTCACCGACTATCCCTACACGATGCTCGTCGCCACAGCCGATGCGTGCAGCGCCTCGCGCCCCGGCGCCCGCCGCGAGTCGCTCGAACGCTACATCAAGCGGATGGAAGAACTGGAGTCGATCGCTTGCGGCTTTCCCGGCGTGGAGCAGGCATTCGCCATTCAGGCGGGCCGTGAGCTGCGGGTGATCGCCAGCGCTAAGGACACCGACGACATGAAGGCCGCGAAGATTTGCCGCGACATCGCCAAGGCATTCGAGGAGCAGCTCACGTATCCCGGCGAGATCAAGGTGACGGTGGTAAGGGAATCGAGGTTTTCGGAAGTGGCCCGATAGGAGTGAATGGTGAGTAGGTGAGTGGTGAGTGGTGGAGGTCAAAAGTCAGTTCTTGTATCGCGTACTTTGTACGCGGCTCCAATTAAACTCAGTGCCAGAAATAAACACTACTCACCACTCACCCACTCACCACTCACTCCTTGCCCCCATGCGCATCCTCCTCATCGGCGACATCGTCGGTTCTCCTGGCCTGAAGCTGGTGACTACGGTGCTTACTGGTCTGCGGAAGCGCGAATCGCTCGATTTGGTAATTGCCAACGCAGAGAACGCGGCGGACGGATCGGGGCTGAGCCCCGCCCAGTATCGCAAGTTGATTGCCGCCGGGGTCGATTGCGTGACCCTGGGGGACCATATCTATCGCCGCTCGGAAATCTGCGGAATTCTCGACAGCGAGTCGAACATCGTCCGGCCGGCTAATTTTCCCGCGTCGGCGCCGGGCAAGACTTGGACCGTCGTGCCCGCTGCCGACGGGACAAGCGTGGCGGTCGTCAGCCTGCTGGGCCGCGTGTTTATGCGGCCGGTCGATTGCCCCTGGGCCGCGATCGACCGCGTGCTGGCCGAAATTCCCACCGACGTCAAAGTCCGCGTCGTCGATTTTCACGGCGAGGCAACGAGCGACAAACAGGTCATGGGACGGTATCTCGACGGCAAAGTGACCGCCGTCCTGGGCACGCACACGCACGTCACGACCGCCGACGAGCAGATATTTCCCGGCGGCACCGCCTTTCAATGTGACGTGGGCATGACCGGGCCGCACGAAAGCATCCTCGGCCGGCGGATCGACCGCGTCACCGAAACCACCATCACCTTCCAGCCGACTCATTTCGAAGTGGCCACCGGCGACGTGCGGCTGTCGGGGACGATCGTCGAGGCCAACCCAGCCACGGGCCGGGCCACGGCAATTCGCCGCCTGGTAGTCACCGAGGCAGAGGCGGAACTGCTGGCCGCTGGCAAATGACGAAAGATGAATCCAAAATAGAAATGACGAATGTCGAAATTCAAATGACGAATGAATGACGAACTTCAATGACCGATGACAAATGACCAGTGACAAATGACCTCCCCATTCGTCATTTGGCTTTCGACATTCGACATTTCCCCTCGCTTTTCCTCTTGCCTGAGATTCCCGCCGTGGACTATCCTCCCGCCCCTGCTGCGCCAGCGCTGGGGCCTCCCCTGCGCGGTGTTCGGGGTGGCGAGTTGCGCGTTTGGCAACGACTCGTGCTGGCGCTAGCGGGAGCGGGCCTGGTGGGCCTGTTGGCCACGGCGGCTTGCCTCACACCCAGCAGCCGCGGCTATGGGACGCACCAGGGATTGGGCCTGCCGCCTTGTACGATCTTGCAAACTTTTGGAATCCGCTGCCCCTCGTGCGGCATGACGACTTCCTGGGCGCACATGACGCGCGGCCAGGTGGGCCAGGCCGTGCGGGCGAATGCGGGCGGAGCGCTCCTGGCGATCCTTGCGGCGACCGTCGGCCCGTGGATCCTGGCGAGCGGCCTGGCCGGCCGCTGGCTGGGGGGCGAGCCGCGGGAGAGCATCACGATCCTCGTAGGCCTGGCGGTGGTGGTGACGACTTTGATCGACTGGAGTGTGCGACTTTCGTGGGGAACGTAGGACAAGCGTCCCGCTTGTCCACCCCACGCCGGACAACCGGGACCGTTGTCCTACGATTCGGCAAAGGAGTGCCTATGCGACCGACGTGCTTTCGGCTTCGACTGCTTGTCTCGCTGGCCGTCGCGGCGGCGCTTTTGGCCGCGCCTGGCTGCGGCACGCTGCCGACCATCGCCTACTGGGTTTACGGCAACAAGGTCAAAGCGAAGTTCAACGGCCTGGAGAAAAAGCGCGTCGCCGTCGTCTGCCTGGACGCCAATTCGCTCAAGGGCCCAGGCAGCGAGGCCGACAACATCGCCAAGGCCGTCTCGCGGTCGCTGGGATTCAATGTCACCGACATCCAGCTCGTGCGGCACTCGGAAGTCGCCGACTGGTTCGACAACCACGACCAGGACGTGGCCGACTACGCCGATATCGGCCGCGGCGTGAAAGCCGACATGGTCGTGGGCATCGACCTGGAAAGCTTCAGCATTCACGAGGGGCAGACGCTGCTCAAAGGGCGGGCCTCCGTGGCCACGCGGGTTTACGACATGCAGCGCGGCGGCGAGGTGGTCTATGAAAGCGCACTGCGCGAGATTACCTGGCCGGAGAGCGGCGCCCGCCACGTGACCGAAAGCGAAGCCAATTTCCGCGTCGCGTTCATCCAGACGCTGGCGATGAAAATCTCCCACGAGTTCTACGACTACGAGGCCGAGGAAGACTATGGCCTGGACGCGGCGTTCCTCGGGAACAACTAGCCAACGTCGCAGGCACACTCCGTGTGCCGTCGAACGGCACACGGAGTGTGCCTGCAACTCTACAGCTTCGGCGGCGGGCGCGTTGGCGCCGGCCTGGGCAGGACGACCGGCATCGGCGGCGGAGCGGGGCGCGGCGGCGGCGGTGGATTCACCACCACGTTGGCATTGGCGGCAGGTCTCGCGGGCGGCGTCAGGTCGGTGAACTCCTCTTTCCACTGCCAGCTCAAAGGATTGGCCAGCTCGCGCTCGGCCAGATGGGCCCATGGCGTGCCGGGATGTTCGCTCACCACGCGCGTCAGGTAGGTCTTCGCCTTCTCGGCTTGTTTGGCAAACTGGCTCCCGACGCTTACCTGATCGGAAGGATCGAGCACCCAGGTGTTGTTCTTGGGGTCCTTGGGCTTGAGGCCCCTTTTGGCGGCGGCGAGCATGGCGTTGTACGTTTCGGTGCGGACCTTTACCGCCAGCACGCGGCCAATGGCCAGGTCAAAGCCCGCCTGCCACCGCAGCACCGTCTCCTTGCCGCGGTCGGCTTCCCCCTGTTCGAGCAGCTTGAACAGCGACTCGATTCTCGGCTCCAGAGCAGCAGCCTTTTGCTGGGCCGTGGTGAGAGCAGCCGCAAACGCACCCTCTTCGGACTTCACAAAGCGGAGCGTCGGGCTCTCCATTTGGCCAAGTTGCTGTTGGTTGGCGGCTTGAATGAGCGACCAGCGGGCCTTGTTCTGCCGGGCCCGCTTCTCGTATTCGCCCAGGGAAACATAGTCGGGGCGGTACTTGCGCATCACTTCCGGATCGAAGAACCGCGAGAGATGCGCGGAATAGGGCTCGGTTTCGCGGCGCGTGACGTCGCGCGTCACGTTCCGGTTGGGATGGACGGCGAAGAAGATGCCGCCGGTCTCATAGCACAGCCGCGTCAGGGCATAGGGTCCAAAGCCCGAATCGATCAGCTCTTCGTCGTCCTGCGAGCCTGAGTAGCTGAGGTTGATCCGCTCCGGCAAGAGCGATTCGGGCCCCTGCTCGACGACCCCCCACTGCGGCGATTGGTTGTACTGCGGGTCGGGATCGACCCATTTCATCATCGTCTCGCGGCGGCCGAACGGGGCCGGCACGCCGACAACGTACACCGGCATCGCCATCCGCCGGCAGAACTTGAGCGCCTCTTCGGCCCGCTGCTGATCGGAACCGGCTTCGTCGGTGATGACGATGATCATCACGTTCCGCTCGGGCTCGGGGCGGTTGGCCGTGGTGTAGCGGTACTCGGCAAAGCGGCGGGCGATGTCGTGAATCGCGGCAAAGACGTTCTCCGTACCCGAATCGTCATTGGGAATGTCGCTTACCGCCTGCTTCAGCTCCGCGACGTTGTCGGTCGGCTTCTTCGTCATCAGGTGCGTAGCCGATCCAAAGGCCAGGACCGATGACAAGAGCGGCTTGTTCTCGTGCTTGGCAAAAGCGGGGTTGGCGGTCGCTTCGATAATCCCCAACTCCTGGTAAATCCGCTCGAAGCGGTCGCGAATCGCCTGCCGCTGGGGAATCAGGCTGGCGGTGCCGTCGAAGAGCCACACCACGAGCGTTTTGCGCTCTTCGAGCGAGAGCAGGATTTCGTGCGTGAGGCGGTCGATGGCCCCTTCGGCGCCGGTGATTCCTTCGCCCGCGGCACCTTTCACGGCGACGTTGTCGGCATAGTGCGTCCCGGTGGCTAGTTCAATGGCATTGTTGACTTCGATCCGCCCTACATCGACGCGGGTGTCGATCTCCACGTGCTGCGGAACGTCGGCCACTTCCGCAAGCACCGGGGCCAGCGACAATGCCATTGCCTCGCCCGAGTAGCTGTTGGCCCCGGCCTTGGCTGCCGGCAAGCTGCTGAAAGTGAATTCCTCGGGGAGAGCCAGCTCGACTTCCTTGGCCTCGGGCGGGGTAATGCTGACGTGCAGCGTCGGCCGGTCGGGCTTGATCATCGCCGGAATGAGCCCCAGCGTCACCAGCAGCGTCAGGTGCACGACCAGACTGATCAGAAACGCCGAGGCGTCGCCCTCGATCGGCAACTCTTCGTCGCCGGTGCGGCGCTGCCACCAGGTTCGCAGTCCGTCGATTGCTGTCACGGCAAATGGCTCCTTGCTCGTCACCCGCTGCCAGCTTGCCACCGTTCCCAGCTTGATTTTGTCTGGAATCGAGCGGCGGAGCAATTCGACCTGGTCGGAGGCCCGAGTTTGTAAACGCGCGTGAGTCACAAATGTACTCATTATTCGCGGCGGAATAGGCTAACTATTGCTGGCCGCGAACTAACTCCATTGTTACATACCCAAGTGCACCTCGAATCCCTTACGCCGAAACGGTTTTCGTTGACGCACGCGGCGGTCCGGCTTAGCATTGGGGCAGGGGCGCCGATCGTGCTCCCAAGCATTGGGGCCGTTTGGGCGCAAAAAGGCATCGGCCAATCGCTGCCTGAATGAGAAGGAATGTGATTTTCATGTACAGAAGCTGTCTCTGCCAATTGACTGCCGTCTTTGTCGCCCTGGCCCTCGTCCTTGGTCCTTCCCTGGCCTCGGCCCAGGCCCCTAAGGCCAAACCCAAAGGCAAGGATGCTCCAGCCGAGCCCGAGGAGGTCAAGCTCGACACCAAGGACGGCTGGTCCATCAATGCGACCTACTTCCCGGGCAAGCTGAAGAAAGAGGCGGTGCCTTTCATTCTGCTGCACGGCTGGAAAGGCCAGCGGGGGGACATGGACCCGCTCGCCAAGTTCTTGCAGTCCCAAGGCCACGGCGTAATCGCACCCGATCTGCGCGGCCACGGCCAAAGCAACACCCGGCCAGGCAGCGACAAGACGATCGACGATCCCGATGACCTGAAGCGGCTCGAACTGGAGAACACGTGGCAGGATATCGAAGCGTGCAAGAAATTCATGCGGCTCAAGAACAACGCCGGAGAGGTCAACCTTGAATCGCTGTGCGTCGTGGCCTCCGATTTCAGCTGTATCCTGGCCATGCAGTGGGCGGCGTACGACTGGAGCGCCACGATCTTGCCGTCCTATAAGAACGGCCAGGACGTCAAGGCCCTCGTGCTGCTCACGCCTTGGCAAACGCACAAGGGAATCACGATGCAGAAGACGCTCCAGCACCCGGCGATCCGCACGAAGCTCTCAATGCTGCTCATCGCCGGCACCGACGATTCACGAGGCTTCAGCGACGCGAAAAAGCTCAATACTTCGCTCGAGGCATTTCGCCCCGATATGAAGAAGCCGGACGTCGAGGCTCAGGACCGGACGCTGGTCTTCATGCAGCCGGAAACGAATCTGGACGGGGCGAAGCTGCTCAATCCGGCGCTGAAGATGATGCCGGTGATCGGCACGTTCGTGAAGTTCCGCCTGGTCGATCGCAAGGAGGATTTTCCGTGGCAAGAGCGGATCAGCCCGAACGACTAGTGCTTTGACAACAATACGATTTGGGGTTCGATACAAATGACCAATGACCAAATCCCAATGACCAAGGAAAGACACGTGGCATTGGTCATTGAGGCTTGGTCATTGGTCATTTTCCACTAGCTCTCGGGCGGCGCATCGCGGACCTCGTCTTGCTCCGCCGGTGGAATGCGAATTATCTTTCCCAACGGCAAAAGATCGGGCGCGGTCAGGAGATCGCGGTTCATGGCAAAGATCTCGACGCCCCGGGCCGGATTGCCCAGATAGCGCTCGGCCAGGCGCTCCAGTGTGTCGCCATCCGTAAGCCGATGGCGGCGGAGCGCGGGCTGGCTGCCATTGAGCTTGAGACGGGCGGGCTTCCAGTCGCGGTGGATGGCGGGCCGTGAAACGGCGCCAGCCAGGTCAAAGTCCTGTGGCAGGACCGGCGGAGAGGCGAGCGACG
This sequence comes from Planctomycetaceae bacterium, assembly GCA_022614795.1. Taxonomy (GTDB): domain Bacteria; phylum Planctomycetota; class Planctomycetia; order Pirellulales; family Pirellulaceae; genus CAYLLN01. The sequence continues at coordinate 18,934 of JAKEHX010000685.1, forward strand.
CCAGGTCGGGCCGCGGCTCGCGCCGGCCCGAAGCTGCCAGCGCCTGGGTGTCGTCCAGTGCCGCGGCAGGCGAAACTTCGCCGGGAGGGCCCGCCACGATTGCAATATCGGCCCTCCGCAGCGGCACATCGACCACGGCCGCGTCCAAAGAAGGCGAAGTGAGCTGTCCAGCGCGGCGAAACGGCAAAGCCAGGCCAGCGCCTGCGGCGACAAGGGCAGCGACGAAGAGCACGCGCGCCGGGCGACCGGCGCGGGGAGAAACCGATTGCACGAGTCAAGACTCCGCTCCGCTGCGAGCTTCGTCCTGCTCTCGTAGCGCCAAATTGCCGATCGAAGGCCGCGCCGTTTCCGGCAGCGCGACACGGGTGGTCGCGAGGCAGTCCGAAAGACAACGCCTCGCATCCACAAGAATCGGCAGGCCCTCAAGCGGAATTGAAAAAAGTGCAAGGCGGCGGCAGAGCTTACCTGGATGGTCTGGCCGGCGCGGGCGGCAAGGTCGAGCGTGGTCGTACTTGGTACCGAGTACGCAGTACCCAGTACGGAGTACCGAGTGTGAATCTCTGATCTCCGACCTCCGACTTCTGAATACCCAGCGGTGCTTAGACCTTACCGCCTCACCTACACTCCCGTCTTCGCCATTTCCCTCGCGGGCACCTTGGCCGGCGCGGTTTCCCGCTTGCCGAGCAGCCACAAGAGGAGCGGTGCGGCGATGAACACCGTGCTGTAGCTTCCCGAAATCACGCCGACCACCAGCGAGAAGGCAAAGGCGTGGATCCCCGAGCCGCCGAAGAAATACAGCACCACCACGACCATCAGCACCAGGCCGCCCGTGATGATCGTGCGGCTGAGGGTCTGGTTGACGCTGTCGTTGATCATTTGCGGGGTCAAGTCGGGGCTCTTGCCGCGGATTTCGCGAATGCGGTCGAAGATGACGATCGTGTCGTTGACCGAGTAGCCGATCAACGTCAGGAACGCAGCCACGACCGGCAGGCTGATCTTGAATTCCTCGACTTGAGCCCAGCCGAGAACGCCCACGAGCCAGTAGCTGATGGCAATGCCGCCGAGCATTACCAGGGCGTCGTGGGCCAGGGCGACGATGGCCGCCACGCCCCAGATGGCCTGATGAAAACGGAACCAGACGTAGGCCAGAATCAAGAGCAGGCTCACGCCGATCGCCCCGACGGCCCGCCAGCGCGTGTCTTCCGACACTTGTCCGCCGATCTTGCTCGAAGTCTGCCAGACGACCTCTTCGCCGAGCTGGCTCTTGAGGTGGTCCACGAGCTTTTGCGTTTGGGCCTTGGACAGCGGCAGCTTCACCGTCCACACTTCGAAGGCCGAGTTGTCGGTGCGGTTCCAATTCGGGTTGTCGATTGCGACATTGGCGAGGGCCCGGTTCAGGGCCGCGCTGGCGCTAGTGCGGAGCCGCTCGCGAAGCGCTTTCTCGGTGATCGCGCTCTTGGGGAACTTCAGCACGACGGTCGATTCGAATTCCGGTGCGGGAGGGGCAGGCGGCGGCGGAGTTGTCGCAGGTGGACCCACAGTAGCCGGCGCACCTGGATCAGCAGCAGCCGGCGACGTGGCTGGCGCATCTGCCGATGGCGGGCTCGCGGGCGTTGTCTGGGCCGGCTTGTCCTCAGTCTTGACCTTGTCTTCAGATTTGGCAGTCGCGGCCGGTTTGGCCTCGTCCTTTTTCGCTTCAGCCGCAGGTTCGTCCTGGCAGCCTGACGAATCGGGCTTCTCGGCCTCGCCTTCCTTCTTCTCACCCGGTTTGGGCTCGGTTGGGGCGGCTGGTGCGGCTGGCGTTGTGGGTGCGGGATCCGGCCCGGCGGCCTTCGGCGCGACGGGCGGAGGCGGCTGTCTGGTTGCCGGAGGGGTCGTTGAGAATGGTGAAGACGGCGGCCCGATCGTGGCCGGCTTGTCCTCAGTCTTGGCAGCCGCAGCCGGCGGCGGCTCGATCTTCTTCTCGGTGATTTGTGCCAACTCGACCTGGAACGTCCGCAGGCCGTCCTGGTCGCCCTCGCGAAACGCCTCGCGCAGGCGCTGTTGGAGATCGGTCACCTCCGGCAGCGAGCTATCGATCTTGTAGACGGAGAACTGGGGTTCTCCGCGCACGCTGACTTCGTGAACCGTGTGATCGACCTTCCCCTTGGTGTTCGGATCGATCAGCTTGTCGAGCACGGCCGCCACCTTGTCGCGGACCTCCTGATCGCCGCTGGCCGGCTGCTTCAGAATCACCGTGACCGAAGTGCCGCCGGCCAGATCGATATCAAAAATCCCCTTGCCGCGGGCGACGGTCGCCGCCAGGCCGATCGCGATGACGAGGATCGAAAAACCCATTGCCGGCATCAGCAGCTTGCACCAGTCAATGCTTGGCGTCGGCAAAAGCTGGGACATCGAAATCCGGGAGAGCCACCGCTGCCGCTCGACGATGTCGAAGACCACGCGGGCACAAAAGATCGCGGTGAACATGCTGGTGATGTTGCCGATGATCAGCGTCGCGCCGAAGCCGCGGACCTGATCGGTGCCGATGGCATAGAGCACCAGGGCGGTAAACAGCGTCGTGAGGTTGCCGTCGATAATCGCGGAAAGGGCCCGGTCGAACCCGTTGCGGATCGTCATGCGGAGAGCCGCGCCGCGGGCCTGTTCTTCGCGCATCCGCTCGAAGATCAGCACGTTGGCATCGACCGACATGCCGACCGTGAGCACCAGGCCTGCCAGGCCGGGCAGCGTAAACGGCGCCTGGAAGAGCACCATGAACGCCACGGTGAGCATGATGTTGAGCGTGAGCGCCAGGCCCGCCACAATGCCGGCAAAGCGGTAATAGACGATGAGGAACACGAACACGGCGGCCAGGGCCCCCGTGATCGACCAGCTCCCCTTGATGATCGTGTCCAGGCCCAGGATCGACCCGATCGTGTTCTTGCTGATCGGGTTTTTGTGCAGCACGACAGGGAGGCTGCCGGACTTGAGGATATCGACGATGAAGTTGACCTCTTCCTGCGAGAATTGGCCGGTGATTTCGCCGTTCTTGGTAATTTTGTCGTTGATGACCGGGGCCGATTTCAGCTCGTTGTCGAAAATGATCGCCAGCTTCCGCTGGAGGTTGCGGGCCGTGAGGTTGCCCATCTTGAATTCGCCTTCGCCGCGCATCGTGAAGAAGATGCACGGGCGGAGCTGCTGGTCCAGGCCGGGGCTGGCGCCGGCCAGGTCGGTCTCGCCCCGGATGTTGTAATCGACGTCATAGACCATCAGGGCGTCGATGTCTTTCGTGCCGCGCTGGGTGAGGAACCGTTGCAATGCGACGTGGTCGCGCGAATACCTGAACCGCTCGCTGATCGGCAGGTCGATGATTTCCCCCGTGCGCGCGTCGCGAATCAGGCCGTTTTCCAGGACCGACGGATCGCGGAAGGGGGCCGTCTCGGGACTGGTGGCCGACCGCTCGCGCCCCATCCGCGCCCAATAGCCGATCTGCTCGCCATTGTCGTTCACCACAGGGCGGCGGTTGCGCTCGTCCGGCGGCAGCGTGGCGGCCCGGTCCTTGGCAATCTCGAAGAGCTGCGCGTCCTTGATCTCGGTCGCCACGATCATGAACTGGAGCGTGCCGCCGGTCGTAATCTTTTCTTCCAGTTTGCGGACCTCGTCTTCGTCCACTTCAGGAACGACGATCTCGATCTGCCTGGGGCCAAACGGGCGGACCACGATTTCCTTCAGGCCCGTTTCGTTGAGCCGGTCGCGCAGCACCTGGACCAGCCGGCCCATGTTCAAGTCGATCGCCTTGTCTTTGGCTACGAGCTGTTTTGTCTCTTCTTCGTCCACCTCATAAACCAGGATTACTCCGCCTTGAAGATCGACCCCCAGCTTGTATTGCCCCAAGAGGCAGATCGCCAGCGAGGACGTGAACGTCGCCAGGATCAAGCCGACTTTCCAGCCGTAGTCCTTCATCCGGATGGTATTGGCAAACCAATAGCCGAAGACAAACGACGCGACGATCAGGGCGAGCACGACGAAAAACAGGCCGGGAATCTGGAGGCTCTCGGTGCCGAAGCTGGGCAAGTTGAGCTTGATGATCCGGTTGTCGGCCGCGAGGAGCGTCGGCAGTTGCGATAAGGCGAACATGGCAGGTAATCCCTAACCCGATTGAATGTCAAATTGGTTGGCAAATGCGGTTCGTACGCGGTCAACCACTACTTCGTTGCTTTGGCGTCGTCCTCGGCCGCTTCGTCGGGGGAACCGACGCGGTAGATCGCGGAGCGGAGCACTTTGATTTTGGTTCCGGTCTTGTCGTCCACACGGAGGACGATGGAGTTCTTGGAAGTCCCTACGATTACGCCACAAATACCCCCCGTTGTGATCACGTGATCGTTGTCCTTCAAATTGGCGAGCAATTGCTCCTGCTCCTTCCGCTTGCGCTGCTCGGGGCGCATGAGGAGGAAATACATGAGCATGAGCGTGATCATGAGCGGGAACATCATGTTCCCGAAGAGGGCGTCGAAGATTCCGCCGCCTCCTTGGGCCCCGCCTGGACCTGGCGCATTGCCGGCGCCTTTTTCCGCCTGAGCCAGCACCAGCGGCAGCCAGACGAGCGCCCTCCCCAAGGCCCAATCCGCCAAATCGGTCAATGCAGTCGCTCCGCCACCAAAAGGAGAACCGATTGCGGCAGCTGGCTGCAACCGGCAAATAAGGACGTAAACTGCTGAATGATAAAGCTTTACGCCGCAAGCGGCAAGGGCGGCAAGTGGGCGCGAGCCACGTCACGAACGATGCACCCCGAGGATTCAGCCTCGTTGCCGACGGCACACGGAGTGTGCCTACAACTTCGTGGATGCTAGATCGTCAGCCGTTTTTCCTTCGGGCTGGCCATTGGACTTGGCATGGACCGAGGGCCCGAGAATCTGCGAGATTTCCTGCTCGTTCATCTCTTCCTTCTCGAGCAGAGCGTGGGTCAGTTTTTCGAGCTGGCCGCGCTGGCCGGCCAGCAAGTCCGCGGCCCGCTCGGAGGCCTCACGCAGGATGCGGGCGACCTCCACATCGATGGTCTCCATGGTGGCTTCGCTGAAGTGCCGCTGCTGGTGCATTTCGCGGCCGAGGAATGGATCGTCGTCGGCCAGCTTGTAGCTGACTGGCCCCAACTTCTCGCTCATGCCCCAATTCATGACCATGCGGCGGGCCAGTCCGCTGGCCCGCTCCAGGTCGTTTTCGGCCCCGACCGTACACTCGTCGTAGATCAGCTTTTCGGCGGCGCGGCCTCCCAGCAACATCGTCAAATGGTCGCGCAGCTCCGGCTCCGAGATCGACACGCGATCTTCCGTGGGGAGCATCTGAGTCACGCCGAGCGTGCGACCGCGCGGCACGATGGTCACCTTATGCACGCGATGAGCGCCCGGGAGCTGCCAGGCGAGCAGGGTATGCCCTGCTTCGTGATAGGCGGTCTTTTCCTTCTCCTTTTCGGTGAGAACCTCCTCGCGCTTGGCGCCCATCAACACTTTGTCGCGAGCGTGCTCAAAGTCGGACATATCGACGGCTGATTTGTCGTGCCGCGCCGCCCACAGCGCCGCTTCGTTGACGATATTGCGAATGTCGGCGCCCGTCAGGCCGATGGTCGCCCCGGCCAGACGCTCGAGATCGACATCGTCGGCCAGCGGCACATCGCGGGTGTGGACCTTGAAAATCTCCACGCGGCCCTTCTGCGTCGGGCGGCCCACCGTCACGTGCCGGTCGAAACGGCCCGGCCGCAAGAGCGCCGGGTCGAGAATGTCGGGGCGGTTCGTGGCGGCCAGCACAATGACAAAATCGGTTTGGGCAAAGCCGTCCATCTCGCTCAGGATTTGATTGAGCGTCTGTTCGCGCTCGTCGTGGCCGCCGCCCAGACCCGCGCCGCGCTGCCGGCCCACGGCATCGATTTCGTCGATGAAAATGATCGACGGAGCGTTTTCCTTGGCCGTGCGGAACAGGTCGCGGACGCGGCTGGCGCCGACGCCCACGAACATCTGGATGAATTCCGAGCCATTGACGGAATAGAACGGCACGCCCGCCTCGCCGGCCACGGCCCGGGCAAGGAGCGTCTTGCCGGTGCCCGGTGGGCCGTTAAGCAGCACGCCCTTGGGGACGCGGCCCCCCAGCCGCTGGAATTTTTTGGGATTGCGGAGGAATTCGACGATCTCCATCAAGTCGGCTTTGACCCCCTCAATGCCCGCAACGTCCTTGAAGGTGACCGCCTGGCGCGACGCTTCATAGCGGCGGGCCGGACTGCGGCCGAAGCCGGAAAGGAATCCGCCTCCCATCATCTGCGACTGCTGGCGGCGAAGCCAAAACCAGAACAGCAGGAACAGCCCGATCATCAAGCTGGTCACCAGCAGCGAGACCATTAGCGTGGGATCAATCTGCACGGCGTTGTCGTAGACCGCTCCGCTCGCCTTGAGAGCGTCGCCGAGCTCTCGGTTGTCCTTCGACCAACTCGGCAACTGGACGGTGAAATACTCCTTGGCGATTTTCGGCTTGGCGGCCGGGACGGCCTTGTCGCCGGTCTTGGCCTTTGACTTGTCGCCGCTTTCGAGTACGGGCAGCTCAGGCGGGACTTTGAAGCGTCCGACGGCCCGGTCGCTATAGAGCTTCACTTCGAGGACGTTCTGGGCTTCGAGCTGTTTCAGGAAGAAGCTGTAGTCGATGTCGGTGGCGGCCGGACTGGCCCCCCACAGCATCCACAAACCGCCGACAACGGCCACGATCACCAGAGGCACCAGAAGCCCGGGACCGGTGCGCTTGGCGGGCTTTTGCTCGTCGGCGAAAAGGTCGTCCTGGTTATCCTTCTCCATCGGTCTCTTTCAACAGACGGCGGTTGCTTGCGGCAGAACACGCTATTGTATCCGTGAAGCGGTTGGCGTGGCAGGCTGACTTGCCGGCCCTTCGACGCCGCGTGGACGCGGCGGCTAAGCGGGGGCCAGGCCGCGGCTGAGCAGATAGAGTTGCACGTCGCGGTATTTGATGCCGGCCGGCAAGTTGGCCAGCACCGCCTTCAGTTGCTGGGGCGAAGCGTTGCCGATCGCGGCAGCCAGAGCCGAGAGTTGCTGCGGTGTAAGCAGCCACGCCGCGTCGATCGGTTGCCCCTCGCGCGCGGCGCGAAGCACATGGTCAAAGAGCGTGTCGGGATCGAGGCCGCGGATGTGGCGACATTCGTCGGCCGAGAATCCGGCAGCCAGGACGCGCCACGTCCAATAGTGAGGCGATGCGACGTGATTGCTCCCAGGATGCACAGCCTTCGTGGGTCCAGTTTGCGAGGCCGGCGTGCGTGAATCGGCGCGTGGCTCATCCGCTTCGGCATAGACTTCGGCGAAGGGATCGAAATCCCGTTCTTCAATTACGCTTGCTGCCCTCGGCGCGGCGGATTCCTTTTTTCGCGGACTCGGCGGGGCCTTGGCCGGCGTTGGCGTCCCGCAAAGCTTCGCTAACACTCCGTCGCTGAGCTGGAGCCGTTCGGCTAGCGGGGCCTGGCCCTTCATAACCTGCTCGCCGCGCTCGGTGAGCTGCATGACCGGCTTGAAGCGGTCCACTTCAACTTGCTGGAGCAGTCGCATTCGCAGGAGCGTATCGATGATTTCAGTCGCTTCGTCCTCGGTGAGCTGTTTGAGTAAGGCGTAAGTGCTTAACCTGTCGAGCCGGAGCTTGGTGATCTTGGCCGCCGTGGACCCGATCAGCATGCCCGCCAGGAGCCGCTTGCCGTACTGGCCGCGCTGGCACATCCGCGCCACGCCCGCCAGGACCATCTTGACCGCCTCGGTGACCTGCGGCGGATTGGCGTCCGCGGCGTCCACATCGCGATCAGAGGCACTAGATTGGATTCCGCCGCACTGATCGCACAGTCCGCACTTTGCTTTGGCAGGGTCGCCGAAGTAGTCGAGAATCTCGAGCTGCCGGCAGCGGCGCGAATTCGCGTAGGCGATGATCCGGTCGAGCTTGGCATATTCTGCCGCCTTCCGCCGCTCTTGCTCGACGAAGTCGATGCCCAGCTTCTCGAACGGCTTCTTCCGCTCGAGCATGTGGACCGCCCGGCCGCGGAACGGCGGAACGTAGTCGAACGATTGGAGCTTCGACAGCTCGCGAAGCGCCCGGCTGGCGGCTTCCATTTCCAGCTCCGCCTCTTTGGCAATCTGTCGCGGGCTGACGAACACGCGTTCGCCCCGCATTTCACCCACCAGTCGCTCCACGGTTTGGAGCACTTTCCGCTGCACTTTGGCGTCCTTGGGCAAAAGATCGACCAGGGTTGGCAGCTGGCTGTCGATCTTGATCCCCGCCATGTTCTGCCGCGAATCGAGCCGCTCGAGCGCTCCGACCCCTTCGAGCAGTTTCTCGCAGGCGCTCACGCCTTCGCTACGGATATTCAGCCCCAGCCGGTCCTTGATTTCGTCGAGAGTCAGCTCGATCGGGTCGGCATCGACATTGCGAAGATAGTCGTACACCTCTTGCACAATCTCCGGCTCGGGGTAGGAGCTGTCGATGAAATATTCCTGCGTGCTGCGGTCCTTGGGGGTATAGATCAGGAGGCAACGGGACGGCAGCCCGTCGCGGCCGGCCCGGCCCGCCTCCTGGTAATAGGCCTCGACGCTGCCTGGGATGTTGTAGTGGACGACGAATCGCAGGTCGGCCTTGTCGATGCCCATGCCGAAGGCGTTGGTGGCGACGATGATCGGCACGCGGCCGCTCATGAAGTCGTCCTGGATGTGGCGGCGGTCCTCTTGTTCGAGTCCCGCGTGGTAGAGACCGACTTTCCGCCCCTTGGTGCGCGACCGCAGCGTCTCGACGAGCTGTTCACACCGCTTGCGGGTTGAAGAATAGATGATTCCCGCGCCCGGAGTCTCGCCCAAAAAGTCGATGAGCGTCTGGTCCTTGTCGAGGTCGCTGTACGCCTGATGGACCTCGAAGTGCAGGTTTGGGCGGGCAAATCCGGTGATGAAAGTCTTGGGCTGGCGGAG
>JAKEHX010000686.1 GCA_022614795.1 Planctomycetaceae bacterium
AGCCAACCAATATCGTTGGTGCTCGGCAGCGTGGTTCGAACGCACGGCCCGCCCGGCACAGGTAAAGACCATCTACAGTTTCAAGATCGACGCCTTGAAAGTCGCCGACGACTTCGAGCCGCTGGCAATTGCTTGATTTGGAGTGCGCGGACTTGTCCGCGCTTTCGGACATTTGTGAAGGCACTGGCGATGACACGACAAGCAAACTCGACGATACCTTTCCCAAAGCGGCGACGAGTCGCCGCACTCCACATTTGGAGTGCGGCGACTTGTCCCCGCTTTGGGAAACTCGGTAGGCACTGACAATCAACGCGACAAGCGAACTCGACCATCCCTATCCCAAAGCGGCGACGAGTCGCCGCACTCCAAAAGCACATGTCCGACCAAGTCAAAATCGCAGCTGCCCAGATTGACATCGCCTTCGCCGATCGCGAGCGGAACCTGGCCCGCATGATCCAGGTGCTCGAAGAAACGACCGCCAGCGGCGCCAAGCTGACCGTCTTTCCAGAAGCGGCCTTGACCGGCTATTGCTTCGATTCGCTCGACGAGGCCCGGCCGCATGCCGAGCCGATTCCGGGGCCGAGCACGCGGCGGATGACCGATGTGTGCCGCAAACTGGGCTGCCACGTGGTTTATGGCCTCTTGGAAGACGATGGCAAGGAGCTGGTGTTTCAATCGATCGAGGCGGCAATGGTGTCAGCCCTCAAGCAAGCGCATGGCCAGCAGGCCAATATCGTCGTGAAGATGGACCGTGCAACGCGCGCACTTTCCGCAACGCGAGATGGGCAGCCCATTGCCGAAAGTGAAATGGAACGGCTGCCCGCTCTGACCTTGAAGAATGAAATCGTTCAGAGGTTTCGCGAATCTGCACGCGACTTCGGCGACCGTATCTTCAACGCCTGTGTGCTCGTCGGGCCTGACGGCGTTATTGCCACCTATCGCAAAGTCCATCTGCCGTTTCTGGGCGTCGATCGGTTCACCACGCCGGGCGACCAGCCGTTTGCCGTCCATGAGGCGGCCCACATGCGGATCGGGATGAATATCTGCTACGACGGCGGCTTTCCAGAGCCGGCGCGGGTGCTGACGCTCTTGGGGGCGGACCTGGTGGTGCTGCCGACCAACTGGCCGCCGGGGGCCGAGTGCATGGCGGGCTGCGTGGTCAATGCGCGGGCGATGGAGAACAACATCTATTACGCCGCCTGCGACCGAATAGGCGACGAGCGGGGCTTTCACTTCATCGGCCAGTCGAAGATCTGCGGTCCCAGTGGCCAGGTGCTGGCCGAGGCGGCGCACGACCGCGAGGCGATTCTGTATGCCGAGATCGACGTGGCCGCGGCCCGGCAGAAGAAGATCGTCCGGCGCGCGAAGCTGCACGAGATCGATCGGATTCGCGACCGGCGGCCGGAGTTTTATGGGCCGATCGTGGAACCGAAAAAATGACGCATCGTCGGATTAACGGGACACGAGTGGTGCAGCTTGTCGTGCCTTGAACATCTCCAACTGCTCCTTGACGGCAACCAGCAGCTCCTCGTCTTCCATGTCCCAAATCGACTCATTGGACAGCCCGCGAGCCTGATACGACAGGTTGGCGATCAACTGGCCAAACCGGATGTCGGGACAGAGTTCACTCAATTCCACCAGGTGTTCGAGGACTTGTTTGCGAGTCGAATTGATCATGGCAGCACGTCTCCGACGGTTGGAAGGAATGCAGCAGGTGTTCGAAAGGTGCCAATCACCTCAACGGCAACCAATTGTCCTGGCAGTAGTTTGGCAACGCGGACCGCACGCGTCACTCCATCATAAATGACCAACTCGCCGTCCGTCGCCCGCATGACAAATAGTGGCGGCATGCCGACGACCGACTTTCCAAACCTCGCGAGTTGACGCTGCAGTTTTGCGGGATCGGCGCCGGACAGTCGCGACGGAGGCAACCGCAGCGTCCGAGGATCGACATCCAACTGCTCCATTGCTTGCTATCCTTATTCTACAATGCTCGTGACACTTGGGTGAATATTGTAGCGCTCACGGGGACAGCGTTTCCTCCCCGATCCCCCAAATCCGCGGCGTCGCCAGCTCGAGGCTGTTGCCGGCGGGGTCGCGGAAATAGAGGCTGCGGCCGCCGCCAGGCCAGTCGATGATTTTCTCGATCGCGACGCCGTGGCCGGCCAAATGTGCCGGCCAGGCGGGAAGCGACGCCTCGTGGACGGCGAAGCAAAGGTGGCCGGGCCCGGTTGTGCCGTGGACGGGCACATCGAGGCCATTATGCGTCGCGGGCTTGGACGACTCGGCTGGATTGAAGAGCAAGATCATTCGGTCGCCGCAGCGGAAGAAGAGGTGCCGGCCCGGCTGTTTGCCGTGCAGGGTCAGGCCGAGCACTTCGGCGTAAAACCGCTCGGCCGCTTCAAGGTCGCCCGCGTAGAGGCAGGACTCCAGGACGTGGGCCAGTTTTTCCAGCAGGGGGGTTGACATGATGTGTACTGTCGTATCCAATGGACGAAAGTGTATTTCCGCGCCGGCCGTTGCCGACTGCCGACGTTGGTCCAGGATGACAGAAAAATGAGGGACAGGAAGATGAGCGATCTCGCTCCATCGCAATGGGTGAGATGTCGCCACTGGCCCGCAGTGGGGGCTAACTATTCTAGCTGTTCTACGGCTAGCGATAGTTTAGCGGTGAAACTAGACGTAAGTCGTTAATTTTCAGGGCAGTTTAGTTGCAATCAGCACCAAGAAAATCGAGCGGCAGAATTGTTCTATGGAACGAGTTCGGAGGCCAGCAACGGAAGCTATGACGCCCTTGGCCAGTGTGGGCTGGCAGGCCGGAGTATCGCGACAAATTCGGAATCCGACGCTGGCAGCGTCGGAAACAAGCGGCGGATTTACAGGTCGCCATTTGCGCCGCTAGAATGCGTGGTTTCCACTCGCCCGACCTGGGACGGCATTATCGTCTCTAAGGTCTTGGCGGGCACTCAGTTAGCGTCAAAGCAGCCGCCGTTGGGCCAAGCGTCCGACGGCGCGGATGGTTGCGTATTGTCTTGACCGGCCATGTTTGAATCCCTCCAAGACGGCCTGAAGTCGGCGCTGAAGACCTTGCAAGGCAAGGCCAAGCTCAGCGAAGGCAATATGCGCGAGGGGCTGGCGGCAGTGGAGCAGGCGCTGCTCGAGGCGGATGTCAGTTACGCCGTCGCTCAGGATTTCATCGCGCACGTTTCGGAAAAAGCCCTCGGACAGAAGGTGCTGCTGGCCCTCGATCCGGTCCAGCAGCTCATGGCGATCATCTACCAGGAGCTGGTCGCCATTCTGGGACCGGTCGATTCGGCCATTCCGCTCCGCAAGGAGGTCACCGTCCTGATGATGTGCGGCTTGCAGGGCTCGGGCAAAACGACGACCTGCGGCAAGCTCACCAAGCTCCTTCAGCAGAACAAGAAGAGCGTGATGCTCGTCGCGGCCGACTTGCAGCGGCCTGCGGCCATCGAGCAGTTGCACGTGATCGGCGGGCAGCTCGGCGTGCCGGTTTATTCCGAGCCGGGCCAGCAAGACCCCGTGTCGGTGTGTACGAACGCCGTCGCCAAGGCCCGCAAGGACCAGATCGCGCTGGTCGTGCTCGACACAGCCGGCCGCTTGGCGATCGACCAGGAGCTGATGGACCAACTCGTGCGGATCGACAAGCGCGTCGGGCCGGACCAGGTCTATCTTGTCGTCGATGGCATGACCGGCCAGGACGCCGTCAACAGTGCGAAGGCCTTCAACGAGGCGCTCGAGCTGGACGGCGTGATCATGACCAAGCTTGACGGCGACGCCCGCGGCGGCGCGCTGCTCTCGGTCAAGCAAGTCACCGGCGTGCCGATCAAGTTCATCGGCACGGGCGAGCATCTCGACGCGCTCGAGCCGTTCCGCCCCGAAGGGATGGTCAGTCGCATTCTGGGCCAGGGCGATATCGTCGGGCTGGCACAGATGGCCCGATCGGTGATCGACGAGACGGCCCAGAAGGAAATGGAGGCCAAGCTCCAGGCGGGCGAGTTCACGCTCGACGACTTCAAAAAGCAGCTTAAGAGCGTGCTCCAGCCGGGGCTGATGACGAAGATGCTGGGTCTTTTGCCCGGGATGGGCGAGATTCAGAAGATGATGAGCGGCGTTGATGCCGAGGGGGATGCGAAGCGGGTCGTAGGGATCATCGATTCGATGACCGCCCAGGAGCGCCGCAACCCAAAAATCATCGACCCCAGCCGCCGCAACCGAATCGCCCGCGGGGCCGGCGTGCAGGTGGCCGAGGTCAACGGCCTACTCAAGCAATACGAGACGATGGCCCCGATCATGCGGGCGATGGCGGGTAAAAGCATGATGGGGCGGATGCAGGCCATCCAGGACATTCAGAAGAGTGGCATGTTCAACCCCGGGGCGAAGATGCCAAAGATCAAGGGGGACACGGGAAAACGGCTGACGAGCAAGGAGCGGGCCGAGATGAAAAAGCGGCGAGAGAAGGAGCTGCGCCGCAAGCAGCGCGAGCAGAAGTCGGATCGCGATCGAAGGCAGGATGGAGATGTGGCTTAAATGACGAAGGACGAAAGTCAAATGACGAATGAATGTTGGAATGAAAGAATGACGAAGGAGGAGCGAGCCTCGTCCTTAGTCATTCGGATTTGATTCGTCATTTGAATTTCGACATTCGTCATTCATCAACAATCGTAGTTCAATTCAATCGTGATGGGAGATGATTCGTGGGAGTTCGCATTCGCATGAAGAAGCTCGGTCGCAACAAGCGGCCGTTCTTCCGGATTTGCGCGATGGACGTGCGGCGTCCGCGCGACGGCAAGGTGATCGAGGAGCTGGGGATTTATGACCCGTTGGTGAAGGACACCGACGCGCGGGCGATTCTCAAGGGCGAGCGGATCGCCTACTGGCTCTCGGTCGGCGCGTTGCCGTCGGACAAGGTCGCCGTGCTGATCAAGAAATATGGCCAGGGGGGGACGCGCGTGGCCGAGCAGCAGGCGGCTTTGGAGCGGATCAAGTCGACCCGCCCGCAGGCGCCGGCGCCGTACATTCCGCCTCCCAAGCCGGCTGCTCCGGAGCCGCCGGCCGAAGCGCCTGCCGCCGAAGCCGCACCGGCTGAAGGGGGCGAGGCCGCGGGGTAATATCGTAGGCATCACGCTCCGCGTGATGAGTTGCTGAAATTGGATCGAGTCGGAGAGTTCTCCTCACGCGGAGCGTGAGGACTACGATGATGCGTTTCGATGTGCTGACCCTGTTTCCCTCGATGTTCGACAGTTACGTCGGACAAAGCCTGTTGAAGAAGGCGATTGATGGGAAGCTGGTCAGCGTCGTGACGCACGACATCCGCAACTGGTCGCGCGACAAGCATCAGAAGGTCGATGACCGCCCCTTCGGCGGCGGGCCGGGCATGGTGCTGCGGGTCGAGCCGGTGGTGGAGTGTGTCGAGGCAGTGCAGCAGTTGCCGTGGAAGGGCGGAGCGGTGGAGCCGGGACATCTGGTGGCTCTGTCGCCGCGGGGCAGGTCGCTGAATCAGAGAATTGTGGAGGAGCTGGCTGGCAGGCCGCGGCTCTTGCTCTTATGTGGTCGATACGAGGGCTTCGATCAGCGGGTGTTTGACATTTTGCAGCCGGACGAGATTTCGCTCGGCGATTACATACTCAATGGCGGGGAGGTCGCGGCAATGGCGGTCATCGACGCGGTGATCCGCCTGGTGCCGGGAGTGCTGGGAGACGCGGAAAGCAGCCGCAGCGATTCGTTCAGCGCGGGAGTCGGCAGCGATCCTGGGGGACAGGGGCGGCGGACGCTGGAGTTCGCCCAGTACACGCGGCCGCGGGAGTTCCGCGGCTACGAGGTGCCCGAGGTCCTGCTGAACGGCAATCATCAAGAGATCGAGCGGTGGCGGGCCGAGCAGAGCTACCTGACGACGCGCAAACGGCGCGGCGATTTATTGAAAAAATCCGAAGCAAAGAGTGAAGAACAACACAAGAAGGAATAAGCCATGAGTCAAGAGATTTTGAAACTCGTCGAGAAGGCCAGCCTCAAGTGGGAGGTGCCGCAGTTCGCCGTCGGCGACACTGTCGATGTTCACACCCGCATCCTCGAAGGGGAGGACGAGCGGATCCAGGTCTTCAGCGGCACGGTAATCGCCCGCTCGGGCAGCGGCTCGCGCGAGATGTTCGCGGTCCGCCGGATCGTGGCGGGCGAGGGGGTCGAGCGCAAGTTCCCCTTGCACTCGCCGAAGATCGCCAAGATCGAGGTCAAGCGGACCGGCGCGACGCGGCGGGCCAAGCTGTATTACCTCCGCGAGCGCGTCGGCAAGTCGGTCCGCCTCCGCGAGCGGAAAGGCGGGAAAGAGGAAACGACCAGCGCATAGGGCGGACAGGTCGAATGTCGAATGTCGAATGTCGAACGTCAGTGGTCGATGATTTTTTGACGTTCGACCTACCTTCGACATTCGACATTCGACTTTGGAGCGAACCATGCAGTGGCTCGCCCGTTTTACCGAGCCGCTATGGATCGCTTGGGACCGGCGCTTGCCGCTGGGCCGGCGCGGCGAAAACGCCGCGGCCCGCTATCTACAGCGGCTGGGATACATCATCGTCGCGCGCGGTGCGCGCGATCCGGTCGGTGAACTGGATCTAGTGGCCGTCGATCGCCGCACGGTGGTCTTCGTCGAAGTGAAGACCCGCGTTAGCCACGACGCCGGTCATCCAGCCCAAGCGGTGAACGACGAGAAGCAGCGGCGGATGACGCGGCTGGCGCTGGCGTACCTGAAGCGGCACGACCTGCTCGAATGTCGCGCGCGGTTCGACATTGTTGCCGTGACGTGGCCGGATGACGCGCGTCGTCCGACGATTGAGCACTTCAAGGATGCGTTCGAGGCGGTGGGCGTGGATGGGATGTATGGCTAACCAATCGTTCTCGTCCTCCTCCTCGTCCTCGTCCTCGTCCTCGATTGCGGGCGACGAGCAAGCTAACATGGCAGGGTCGTCCAATCGCAGCAGACAACTCCCATGTTCGACCACGAGAAACTCGAGGTTTACCAGCTGCAGCTGCAATTCATTGCATGGCTTACTCCCGTACTCGCGGATGTTCGGGAGCGCGAGTCTCGACTCACTCGCGAAGTGACAGACCAGTTGGATCGCGCGAGTTTGTCGATGTTGCTCAATACCGCCGAGGGCAACGGCAAACGTCAGCGGCGACTACGAGCAAAGTTCTTCGATGATGCGCGCGGCTCAGCGACCGAGTGTGCGGCATGTCTCGATGCGGTGGTCGCGAAAGGAATATGCCAACTAGACCAAGTGGAATCTGGCAAAGTTTTACTGCATCGGGTGGTATCGATGTTGACGAAGCTTGTGGCGCGGTTTGACCGCGAGGGGCCGGAGAATGGCGAAAGCGGATAACGACAGGGAACTTTGCGTTATCTGCGGCACTAATCGAGGACGAGGACGACGACGAGGACGAGGACGAGGGGTCAAGCGTATGCAATCGGGTCCTTCACCCCGCACTCCGCAAAGCCTTTCAGTCGCAGCAGGCATGAATCGCAACGACCGCACGCAGCGCCGCTTGGATCGGGATCGTAGCAGCTTGACGTCAGCGAGTAATCGACGCCCAGGTCCAGTCCGCGGCGGATGATCTGGGCCTTGGTTAACTGGATGAGCGGCGTGTGGACCGTCACGCTTTGGCGGCCCTGCACGGCGGCTTTGGTGGCGAGGTTGGCCATCGCCTGCCAGGCGGCGATGTATTCGGGTCGGCAGTCGGGATAGCCGCTGTAGTCGAGGGCATTGACGCCGATAAAGATGTCGCCCGTGCCGATTGTCTCGGCGAAGGCGAGCGCGAACGAGAGGAAGATCGTGTTGCGGGCCGGGACGTACGTGATCGGAATGTCGCTGCCGATGTCGTCGGCGCTAGCGTGCTTGGGCACGGCCAGGTCGCTGGTGAGCGCCGAGCCGCCGAATCCGCCTGTGGCGGACAGGTTGATATCGACCATGACATGCCGGCTGACGCCTTGGCTTTTGGCCACGCGCTCGGCCGCGGCCAGCTCGATCGCATGCCGCTGGCCGTAGCGAAAGCTGAGCGCCGACGGAGCGAACCCTTCGCTCCGCGCGATGGCCAGGACGGTGGCCGAGTCGAGCCCGCCGCTCAAGAGTACGACGGCCTGACGAGTGACTTGCTTCATGGACTTCAATTAACCGCAGCCGGTTGTTCCTGCCCAGTCCCCCGGTTGCTAGAACGGTGCATCATGGCCCGCAACGAACAATTGATTCGCCAGCACAAGCTGTTGCAAATCCTGGAGCGCAACCGCTTTGGCCGGACGATCGAGGAGCTGCAGCAGGAGCTTGTGGCGGAGCTGGGGCTGTCGTCGCTGCATCCGCGCACCGTGCGGCGCGATTTGGAGGCCCTGCAAGCGTCCGGCCTCGATGTCAGCTCGCAGTCGATCGTCCGCGGCGAGATATGGAAACTCGGCCCCAAGACGCGCAGCGCGGCCCACATTCAGGCATCGGCGACCGAGCTGATCGCCTTGTCGCTCAGCCGCGACCTGCTCTATCCGCTGGCGGGCACGCCGTTCTGGCTGGGCATCGAGTCGTTCTGGAACAAGCTCCGCGAGGAGCTGCCCGAATCGGTCTGGAAGCATTACGAAGCGTACAGGCAAGTGCTTTACGTCCGCGGCATGCCGGCCAAGACCTACGAAAAGCAGCACGGCATTCTCGGCACGCTGCACCGGGCGATCCTCGAGCATCGGCTGGTGCAGATCGAGTACCAGCCGCCCGGCAAAGAGTCGCAGCGGCGGACGATCGAGCCGTACGCCGTCGTGTTCTACCAATCGAGCCTGTACATCATCGCGGCTGCCCATGAAGTGCCCGTCGGCGAGGACCGCGTGCGCCATTTGAAGCTCGACCGCTTCGTCAAGGCGACGGCCCTCGATTCATTCTTCCAAAAGCCGGCCGGCTTCAACCTGGAGGAACACCTCGGCCAGGGCATGGGCATTTTCTCCGGCGGCAAGGCGCAGGATTATCGCATTCGCATCACCGCCCGCGGAGCGCGGTGGGTGGTCGAAGATCCGTGGCATCCCGACCAGCGCATCGACCGGCAGCCGGACGGCAGCATTTTGCTGGGCGTCAAGGCGCACCACGACCTGGAGATCATTCCGCGCGTGCTGGCCCTGGGCAGCGAGGCCGAGGTGATCGGGCCGGCCTCGTGCCGCAAGGCGATGGCGGCAATTGCCCGGGCGCTGGCCGAGCGATATCGGGAGGTGGAGTGATGCGGCAGAACTGGCCGGCGTCAGGCGAGCAGCTCGCGCACCACCTTCCCGTGCACATCGGTCAGGCGGAAATCTCGGCCGGCGTAGCGGTAGGTCAGCCGCTCGTGGTCCAGGCCGAGCTGGTGGAGGATCGTCGCCTGGAGGTCGTGAATATGGACCGGATTCTCGACGACGTTGAAGCCCAGCTCGTCGGTCTTGCCGTAAGTGATGCCCGGCTTCATGCCGCCGCCGGCCAACCACATCGTGTAGGCCTGCGGATGGTGGTCGCGGCCCAGGCTGCGGCCCAGTGCCGTGTTGGTTTCGACCATCGGCGTGCGGCCGAATTCGCCTCCCCAAATCACGAGCGTCTGGTCCAAGAGGCCGCGCTGTTTGAGGTCGGCAACCAGTGCCGCGCTCGCCTGGTCGGTCTTGCCGCAGTTGTTCTTCAAGTTGCCGGAGACGTCGCTATGCGCGTCCCAGCCTTCGTTGTAGATATTCACAAACCGCACGCCGCGCTCGATCATCCGCCGGGCCAAGAGGCACGCCCGGGCAAACGAAGGCTCGGCCGGCTTGGCGCCGTAGAGGTCGAGCGTCTTCTGATCTTCCTGCGACAGGTCCATCAGCTCGGGCGCCGACGACTGGAGCTTGAACGCCATTTCGTACGACGCAATTCGCGTGGCGATTTCAGGATCGCCAATCTCGGCCAGCCGCTTGCGATTCAGCTCGCCGACCAGGTCGAGCGTGTCGCGCTCGAGGCGACGGTCGAAGCCGGCGGGGCTGGTCACGTTCAGGATCGGATCGCCCTGGTTTCGCAGCCGCACGCCGGTATAAAGCGACGGCAAAAAGCCGCTGGACCAGTTGGCCGCCCCGCCGCTGATCCCCGAGCCCGTGGACATCACGACGAACGCCGGCAGGTCGCTGGTTTCGGCTCCCAGGCCGTAGAGCACCCACGAACCGAGGCTGGGCCGGCCGGGCTGCGAAAAACCGGTGTTGAAGAAGATCTGAGCCGGGGCGTGGTTGAACTGATCGGTGCGGACGCTTTTGACGAGCGTGATTTCGTCCACGACCTTCGCCAGGTGCGGCAGCATTTCCGAGAGTTCCGCCCCGCACTGGCCGTGTTTGGCGAACTTGAACCGCGGCCCGAGTACGGCGGCATCCGCGCGAATGAAGGCATACCGCTGCCCGCCGATCACTTCCGGTGGAATCGGCTTCCCCTCATATTCGGCGAGCTTGGGTTTGTAGTCGAAGAGGTCGAGCTGGCTGGGAGCACCGGCCATGAACAGGTGGATGACCGCCTTGGCCTGGGGAGCGAAGTGCGGCGGCCGAACCGCGAGCGGGTTGGCGGGAGCATCCGCGCGAGTAGTGCGAAGTCCGCCGGCCGCGCCCACCAGCAGCGAGCCGAGGGCCATCTTGCCCAGCCCGACGGTGCAATCGCGGAGAAAGTGGCGCCGGGCGGTGAGCGATCGTGGGAGCATGATCGAATGCTGAGTTCGATTGGACATGGGGAATTTCTTGACCTCAAACCTCGTAAACCAACGAGGAGCAGCCCGGAAGCACTACGGAGTGTCGCTATGTCTTGTGTCATCGCGACTAGCCACGAATCCCCCAAGTCTTTCCGACGTTGGATGCTCTAGTTCAACGCTGAATGCTGCCCGAATGCGATCGATCGTCTCTTGAGGTTCGCGGCCATATTCCGAGTGATGTGCATTCGCAATGTGATGAATCATGTCGGCCAACAAAATGCCCCAGCAATCGCGTTCGTCAAGACCACGGCCCTCCCAAAAGCCGATGTTGAGCACGCACTGTACGCGCTCATTAGCAAGCCACACACGAATCATCTCCACGGACCGCGGAGCGTCGAGTGCCCCGGGTGGGACGGGCAATTCGCGGTGCATCAAAACCTCGCTCTGGCTACAACGCCCCTACCACCAAATCTCCTACCTCCTTCGTTCCATACCCCATCTTACCTGCATTCTGGCTCTTCATCTTCGTGCCGGTGACGATTTGGATGGCCTTCATCACCCGCGCGCCGGCGGCGGGGTGGCCGCTGTGCTCCAGCAGCATGCTCATGGCGGCGATCGCGGCAATGGGGTTGATCACGTTCTGGCCCGTGTATTTGGGCGCCGAGCCCCCCATCGGCTCGTACATGCTCACGCCGCCCTTGTCCGGATTGATGTTGCCGCCGGCAGCGACGCCCAGGCCCCCCTGAATCATCGCCCCCAGGTCGGTGATGATGTCGCCAAACATGTTCGTCGTGACGATCACATCGTAGTATTCGGGGTTCTTGACCATCCACATGCAGCAGGCATCGACGTGGTTGTAATCGGCCTTCACGTCGGAGTATTCCTTGGCCACGTCCTGAAACGTCCGCCACCAGAGATCGTGGCCGTAGGTGAGCACATTCGTCTTGGCGACGAGCGTGAGCATTTTCCCTTTGGGATTGTTTCGTTTGCGGGTGAATTCAAAGGCCCAGCGGATGCACCGCTCGCACCCCTTGCGCGTGTAGATGGCCGTCTGCGTGGCCACTTCGTCAGCCGTGTGCTTCTTCAGCCAGCCGCCGACGCCTGCGTACATGTCCTCGGTGTTTTCGCGGACGACGACAAAGTCGATGTGCTCGGGGCCTTTGCCGACCAGCGGGCATTCGACGCCGGGGAAGAGCTTCACCGGCCTGAGATTGATGTACTGATCGAGCTGAAACCGCAATTCCAGGAGAAGACCTTTTTCCAAAACGCCCGGCTTAACGTCGGGATGGCCCACGGCGCCGAGGTAGATCGCGTCGAACTTGCGGAGCTGATCAACGCCGCCGGCCGGCAGCGTTTCGCCCGTCCTGAGGTAGCGCTCGCCCCCCCAATCGAACGCCTGCGTTTCGTACGTGAACTTCTCGAGCTTCGCCACGGCGGCCAGCACCTTCAGGGCTTCGGCGGTCACTTCGGGGCCGGTGCCATCGCCAGAAATCACGGCCAGCTTCAACGGTTTGGTAGGACTCACGGACAGTTTCCGATCGCTAAGGGCGGCTGGATTGGAGTGGAGAGAATCACGGATTTTAGTGGCGGTTGCCAGGGGTCACAAGGTTGGCGGAATGCGGCCCCGCTGGCTCAATTGAGTTGCGTTCGGCCCCGACGGGCAGACACAATAAATGGGCCGGCGAAATCGTCGTATTGGATTCCCCGGTCACTAGCATTTCAAAGCGATTCATGATGTCACGGCACTGGTCCATAACGCTGTCGCTCGTCTTGCCGCTTGCGGCCGCTGCTGCCGAGCCCGCGAACGACTCGGCGAGGGAGCCGGCAAAGCTCCCGCCGGCTATCGAGCGGAAAGTCGATTTTGTCCGCGACATCCAGCCGATCTTTGCCGAGCGGTGCAGCCACTGCCACGGCCCGGACGAGCAGCAAGGTTACCTGCGGCTGGATGCAAAGGCGATCGTAATGCGTGGCGGCCAGTCGGGCCCGCTGCTCGTGGCGGGCAAAAGCGCCGACAGCCTGCTGGTGCATCGCATTGCCGGCTTGCGGACTGAGAAGCGGATGCCACTGGAGGACGATCCACTTTCGAACGAGCAGATCGGGCTGATCCGAGCGTGGATCGACCAGGGGGCGGCATGGCCGGACGGCGTCGGCTCGAAGGCGACGGAGGTTGCCAGGCACTGGGCGTATGTCGCGCCGCGGAACGCCGCAGAGGGCGTTCCCTACAGCGCACTCCGCAACACCGCCTGGCCGCGCTCGCCGATCGATGTGTTCGTCCTCGCCCGATTGGAAGAGGAGAGAATCGCCCCGTCAGCTCCCGCCAATCGCGCACTAGTCATCCGCCGCGCGAGCCTGGACCTCGTCGGCCTGCCGCCGACGCCAGCCGAGGTCGATGCGCTGCTTGCCGATAAGTCGCCCGATGCCTACGAGCGAGTGATCGATCGGCTCATTGCATCGCCCCGCTACGGCGAGCGGTGGGCCACTCCCTGGCTCGACGCGGCCCGTTACGCCGACAGCAACGGCTATCAGCGCGACGGCCACCGCACGATCTGGCCGTATCGCGACTGGGTCATCCGCGCCCTGAATGCCGACCTGCCATTCGACCAGTTCACGATCGAGCAGATCGCGGGCGACCTGTTGCCCGACGCTACGCTCGACCAGCGAATCGCCACGGGCTTTCACCGCTGCACGACGGTCAACGTCGAAGCCGGCACCGACGAAGAAGAGAACCGCACGAATCAGATCATCGATCGCGTGAATGTCACGGGCACGGTCTGGCTTGGTACGACGCTCGAATGCTGCCAGTGCCACAACCACAAGTACGATCCGTTCACGCAGCGCGACTACTACCGGCTGCTGGCCTTCTTCAACAACACACCGAAAGAGACTTTTCAGCGGACGAAGGGCTCGGCGGCTCTCGATTTTGGCGGCCCGGAAGTGGAAGTTGCCGAGCCGGACGACGCCCGCCAGCGGCGTCAGTCGCTGGCCGCCAACCGCGATAATCTGGCGAGCCGATTGGAAGAGTGCGTCGCCGATCCCAAGGCGGGCCTGGCCGCGTGGGAGCAGGAGATGGCCGATGCCGAGAAGGCAGAGCGGGCGAAGCTGCCGGCCAATGTCCGCCGCATTCTCGCGGTCGCCGCCGACAAGCGGAACAAGAACCAGCGGAACCAGCTCCGCACCTATTTCATCGGCCTGCATCCCGAGGCAAAGAAGATGCAGGCCGAGATGGCCGAGCTCGATCAAGCGCTGGCCGCGCTGGCCCCGCCGAAATCGCTCGTGATGACCGACCTGGCCGAGCCGAGAATGACGGCGATTCTGAAGCGCGGCAACTTCCTTGATCCGGGCGAAGAGGTCCAGCCAGGGACGCCGCGGATGCTGCCCGGTTCAGCGAGCGGCGAGCAGCTTGAAAATCGATTAGATCTGGCTCATTGGCTTGTCGATCCGGCCAATCCGCTGACGGCCCGCGTGCAGGTCAATCGCGCCTGGGCCCAGTTCTTCGGCCGCGGCATCGTCGCCAGCGAGGAGGATTTCGGCACACAGTCCGATCCGCCGACCCATCCGGAGCTGCTCGACTGGCTGGCGATCGAGCTGGCCGGCAGTAGTCCAAAGTCCAAAGTCCAAGGTCCAAGGTCAGACGATGCTTCGACTTTGGACCTTGGACCTGGGACATTGGACCAAGCTCGTCGGTGGAGAATGAAACGGATTCATCGCCTGATTGTCCAGTCGGCCACCTATCAGCAGTCGAGCAAACTGCGGAGCGACCTGGCCGCCAAGGATCCGAATAACTTGCTCCTGGCCCGCGGGCCGCGGCTGCGGCTTTCGGCGGAGCAGATTCGCGACGGTGCCCTCGCCGCGGCGGGCCTGCTATCGAGCAAACTGCACGGCCCGCCGGTCTATCCGCTCCAGCCGGAGGGGATCTGGCGCGTGACGGGGCTGGTCGATAACACGTATCGCACGTCGCAGGGCGAAGACGCCTGGCGGCGCGGTCTTTACACGGTGCAGCGCCGCAGCGCGCCGTATCCCAGTACCAGCAGCTTCGACGCCCCGGACCGTTCGGCTTGCACGGTCAAGCGGCCGCGGAGCAACACGCCCCTTCAGGCGCTGGTGCTGCAGAACGATCCGGTCTATGTCGAGGCGGCCCGAGCGCTGGCCGATCGCGTGCTCCAGGCCAGCCTGGAAAGCCAGCTCGTCCGCGACCAGTCGCTCGTGCTGGCCTTTCGCAGCGTGCTCAGCCGCAGTCCCACCGACGGCGAGCTTGCCGAATTGCGCACGATCTTCGACTCGGCCCAGGAGCGCTATGCGAGCGACTCCAAGGCGACCCAGGCCCTCGTGGGCGATCACGAATTGCCGCGCGGCGTGGCCGCCACCGACTGGGCCGCGTGGTTCAACCTGACCCACGTCCTCTTAAACCTGGACGAATCAATCACAAAGAACTGAAGCCCGGGCATGTCTGACAATCTGAAATCTGAAATCCGAAATCTGAAATCGACTCGTCGCGCCCTCTTCCAGCACGCCGGCATGGGCC
>JAKEHX010000687.1 GCA_022614795.1 Planctomycetaceae bacterium
ACGAGCTGGCCGCGCGTGTCCTCGTCGAGCGCTCCGAGCGGCTCATCGAGCAGCAGGATGTGCGGCTCGAAGGCGAGGGCCCGGCCCAGGGCGACGCGCTGGGCCTCGCCGCCGCTGAGCGTGCGGAGCGTCCGGTCGAGGGCGAGGTAGCCCAGTCCGACCTCGGCGAGAAAGCCCAGCCGCGAGCGGACCTGCTGGAGCATGGTCCTGGCAATCTGCTGCTCGTGCGGGGTGAGCGGCAGGTTTGTAAAGAAGTTTAGGGCATCGTCGATTTTGAGCTGCGTGGCCTCGGCGATGTTCTTGCCGCCGACGCGCCAGGCGAGAGCTTCCTCATTCAGTCGCTGGCCGCGGCAGGTGGGGCAGATGCTCGAGCTGCGCCAGCGGCTGAGGAAGACCCTCAGATGCATTTTGTATTTGCGTTTTTCGAGCCAGGCGAAAAAGCCGCGAAGGCCGCCGAAGTTGCGTTCGGGGACACCTTCGCGGATGAGGCGGAGATGTTCGGCGGTAAGTTCGCTGAAGGGAACATCGACGGGCAGGTCGTAGTCGGCTGCCAGGGCGAGCAGTTCGTCGAGCTCGTGCTTGTAGGCGGGAGTGTTCCAGGGGGCGATGGCGCCCTCGCGGATCGATTTGCTGCGATCGGGGACGATCAAGGCCATGTCGAGATCGACGATATTGCCGAAGCCCTCGCACGTGGGGCAGGCGCCGAGGGGGCTGTTGAATGAGAGCCGGCGGGGCTCGGGGTCAGAGAACTGCCGGTTGCAAGTGGTGCATTCGAGGCGGTTCGAGAAATCGAGCCGTTGCCAGGGGAGGTCGGTGAGAGCAGCGGCGATTGCGGATTGCGGATTGCGGATTGCGGATTGAGAGGGAGTGGCTCCTGCCGCGCCGCCGACACTGCTGGGCAAGCCAGCAGTGGCACCCGCCGCGTCAACGAGGACCGTGGCGCGTCCGACGCCGTGTTGAAAGGCAGTCTCCAGCGAGTCGCGGAGCCGCTTGGCGGATTGGCTGCCTGCGGTGAGGCGATCCACGATGACGAGCAGTTGGCCAGCATTTGGAATGACTCGTACAAATCCCTGGCCTTGCAGCCGCGCCATAACCTCTTGCTGCGACTCGCCTTCCGCGGCTTGGGCCGGAAAGGCGATCATCAGGCGTGTGTTTTCTGGCAGTTCGCTAATTTGCTGAGCGGCCGATTCGGACGAGCTGTGCTCGATGGGCCGTCCGCAGCCAGGGCAAACGAGCCGGCCGATCTTGGCATACAACAGCCGCAGATAGTCGATCGTCTCGGTGGCGGTGCCGATCGTGGCCCGATTGGAGCGCGAGACGTCGTCCCGCGTGACGGCGATCGCCGCGGGCAGGCCGTCGATCCGCTCGGCTGCCGGCTTGTCGAGCCGCTCGAGGAATTGGCGGCTGTAGAGCGAGAAGCTTTCGATGTATCGCCGCTGGCCTTCGGCATAGAGAGTGTCGAGAGCCAGGCTGGTTTTGCCGCTGCCGCTGACGCCGCAGAGGGCCACGAGCTTGCCGAGGGGGATGTCGAGGTCGACCTCTTTGAGGTTGTGGACGGCGACGCCCCTGAGTTCAATGTTTGGGCGCTCGATGTTTCGGCCAGCCACCAGGCGACTCCCAGGCGGGATGAGCGGGCAGAGTGCAATCCCGTAGTTTAGTTCCGCCTACGAGGGGCGGGTAGAGCGGTGCGGATGACGCCAAGGCGCAGTTGATGGCATGGCGGCGTAGGCGTACGGTGGTGAACTGGCAACCAGATGGCGACCGAAATCAGGCCTTCCTATGCAAGCCGAAAACCAACCCAGGATTGCACCCGACAGTGCACTGATGGCTGCCGAAGAGGCCAAGCGCTTGCAAAACTGGGATCCGCGCGAGCGTTGGCAGGTCATTTTGGCCACCATTCGTTGGGCTGAAGAGCAGCGGACGGTTCGCCGCAACACGCCCGCGGCCTGCCTGGCCGAGCAAGAGCGGAAGCTGGCGCAGCAACATCGATAGCGCCTAATACACAAGGTCCCGCCGGGCCGGCGGGACCTACTCCTTGAGCAGGCGGTCGATCCAGTCGCGCGTGATCTCCTCGCCTTTGGCGCCCTGCCACTTCAGCTCGCCGGCCCAGAAGTGCCGCAGATAACCCTGCTTGTCGATGACATAGACACTCGGCCACATGTTGTTGCCCCAGGCGTTCCAATTGGCGCCGTCGTTGTCGATGAGCAGCGGGAACGCCAGTTCGTCCTCTTTGATCTTGCGCTCCAGGTGGGCGATGTCATGTTCGGGCTTGGTTTCGGGCGTGTGAATGCCGATCAGCGTCACGTCCTTGCCGGCCAACTCAGAATGCCACTTGCGGTAGATCGGATAGTTGTGGATGCAGTTGATGCAGCCGCAGGCGAAGTAATGAACGACGACGACCTTTCCCTTTTGCCCTGAAAGCGAAAGGGGCGGCGAATTCCGCCAGGCTGAAGCGTCGCCCACGAGCTCCGGCACCTTGAACCGCGTGCGGCCCAGCTTTGCGAGATCAAAATCGATGGCGGCGAGCGCGGCCCATTTCTGCTTCTGAGCGTCGGTCAGCGCCGCCAGGATCGCGGTGCGCTCGGCAGCTTGGATCTTGTCGGCCTCGCGGCGAAGGTCTTCCGGCGATTGGTCTGCCGCGGCTTCACGCAACTTGGCCTGCGCGGCTTGAGTGTCGGCGAGTGCGGAGTCGATGGCTGCTCGTTGCTTGTCGGACAGCACGAGCCCCTTGACGACCGAGTCTTCCTTCAGGGCGCGCGTGCCGAGCTGCCGCAGGACCAGTTTTTCGAGCCGGGCGAGCTGCTTGGGGGTCAGGATCTTGGTCATCGCGGCCTTGGCATCGGCGACAATTCGCTCAGCCCCTTCGCTGGCTTCCTTGACGGGTCGATTGCGGAGCGGAAAGAGTCGCAGATCGAGGGGGTCGAGAGCCGCTTGATATTCATCCCGCTGCGAGGCGGTGAGGCCGAGGTCGCTCACAGCTGCCTCTTCATGCAGCAAGGTCCAATAGGCCTCGGTGGCGGGGGCGGGCTGGGCGAAGACAAAGCGGCTGGAAAGCAGGAGGCCGGCCGCGAAGAGCAGGAACGACTTGGGACGCATGGAATGCAGCCGATCGGTAAGTTGCCCCGGGCGTTCAGGTTACACGAACCGCTAGCACAAATCACCGTGACCACTGGTCAGGGCTTTGAAGGCAGACTATGAGGGGATTCGTATGGACTCGCTTGCCCGCCGACGAGTACGCTTCGCAGCCATTTTAGCTTGGCGCACCTCAAGACTGGGATACCCCCATGCACTGCTGTCGCTGTTTTGCTCTACAGTTGGTGGCCGTTTCGCTTGCCGCGTTTGCACTCGGCGGCGCGGAAGGCCAGGAATTCCGCATCGACACTGAGATTTTCATCGGCGAAGAGAAAGAGCCGGCCGCCGAGACGCTGACAATCTTTTCGCAGGGGCTTGTTTACGACTTTCTGCTGTCGGGGCAGGAAGAGATCACGATGCTCGACACGGTTCGCGGGCGGTTTACGCTGATCGATCCGGCGCGGAAGGTGAAATGCGGCCTCGCCGTGCAGGAGGTGCTTGAGCAAACGCTGTCGCTCGAGGCCCATGCCGCGGAGTCGAAGGATGCACTGTTCATGTTTGCCGCCGCACCGCAATTTGAAACCAAGGTCGAGGAGACGATGGAAAATGGCCAGCCCATCGTCCGGTTGAACCTGACGGCCCGGACGATGGAGTATGCCGTCGTCGCTCGTCCCACCGACCGGCCCGAGGCGACGCACGCGTTTCGCTATTTCGCCGATCAGTTCGCGCGGCTCAATGCGCTGCGGCCCGGCAATCTGCCGCCGGGGGCGCGGCTGGCGCTCAATAAGGCTTTGGCCGAGCGGAAGCTCTTGCCGCTGGAAATCACGCGGACAATTCCGCCTGCCACTCCCCTGGGCCGCAAGCTCGTCGTCCGCAGCCGGCATCTGGTGAACTGGAGCCTGTCGGGCGAAGACCGGAAGAAGATCGACCGGGCGGGTACGCACCTGGCCAAGTTCGAGTCGGTGAGCTTCGAGGAATATCGCACGCAGTCGGCCAAGCCGGCGGTGAAGACGGCGGGGAAGTAAAGTAGTAGGCACACTCCGTGTGCCGTGAATCAAGGACGGCACACGGAGTGTGCCTACTACAAGAGTGGCAACGCGGCTGGGCGGCGGGTACGATCACAGCCTGGGTTGAATTCCGGTCACCCTGCCCCAGGAACCCGCCATGCGCTCCACCCTTTTGATCTCGTCGTCGCTTTTGGTTTGCGCTCTCGCCGGTCACGTCATCGCAGCCGACATCGTTGTCGAAAAGACCGATTCTGGCATCGCAGTGAAGGTCGGGGACCAGCCGTTTACGACCTACATCTTTCAATCGAAGGTCAAGCCGATCTTGTGGCCGGTCATTGGCCCGACGGGCAAGGAGATGACGCGGGCCTGGCCGATGCGCGAGGGAAATCCGGACGAGAAGACCGATCACCCGCACCAGCGGTCGTTCTGGTTCACGCACGGTGAGGTGAACGGCATCGACTTCTGGGCCGAGGCGGC
>JAKEHX010000688.1 GCA_022614795.1 Planctomycetaceae bacterium
GCTTCGCGAGAACAAACCACTCGACCAGATGACGCGCGAGCTCTTGACATCGCAGGGCAATCTGTTCGCGAGCGGCCCGGTTGCATATTACTTCGTCGATCAAAAGCCCGAGGAGCTGGCCGAGACGACGGCGCAGCTATTCCTTGGCGTGCGGCTCCAGTGTGCCCGCTGCCACCATCATCCGATGGAGGTCTGGGGCCAGGACGACTACTACGGCCTGGCGGCATTCTTCACGCGGCTTGAAATCCGCGACACGGGGGACAAGGGCCGTTTCGGCGGCATGCAGATCGTCCGGCCGACCGCCACCGAAATGCGGACGCTGGCGGTGGCGTCGCAGCCCAAGCTGTTGGGGGGCGAAAGACTCGCCGAACCGGGCCTGGCCGATTCGGGACTGGGCGACGTGCGCGTGAAGCTGGCCGATTGGATCGCGCGGCCCGACAACCCGTATTTCGCCCGCAATTTGGCCAACCGCTATTGGGCGTACGTCATGGGCCGCGGGCTGGTCGAGCCGATCGACGATTTGCGGGCGACCAATCCGCCGACGCACCCGGCTTTGCTAGACGCGCTCGCCAAGGACCTGGCGGACCACCGCTTCGATCCACACCATTTGCTCCGCACGATCTGCACATCGCGGGCCTATCAGCTTCGCTCGGAGCTTGCGCCGGCAAGCGATCGAGACGGCCGCTTCTTCACGCACCGCCTCGTGCGAAGGCTCCCGGCTGAAGTGTTGCTCGATGCGATCAACCAGGTCGCGGGCTGCGACGAGACCTTTACAGGGACTCCGCCGAAAACGCGGGCGATTGCCCTGCCCGATCCAACCGTGATCTCGGACTTCCTGACGACCTTCGGCCGGCCGCAGCGCAACAGCACGTGCGAATGTGCCCGCGAATCGTCGCCCGACCTGCTTCAGGCGCTGCACCTGATTAATAACGCGGTGCTCCAGACGAAGATCGCTCATCCGCAAGGCCGCGTGGCCAGGCTCGTCGCGTCCGGCACGAGCGACGAGGCGATTGCGGCCGAACTGTATTTGGCGGCCTTGGCGCGCGAACCGACGGCCGCGGAGCTGGCAACGATCAAGGAGCTGGCGCCCGCGGCCGCCAATGAGCGCCAGCAACACTGGGAAGATGTGCTGTGGTCGCTTTTCAATAGTCCGGAATTTGCGTTTCAGCATTAGCGATTGCACACAAGCGGGCTGGTAGCCGAACTCGCCAGAGTTCGGGTCGGATGCTACAGATTCCCGAAGTCTGGCGACTTCGGCTACGGGAGACCAACGATGTTCGACCTTTACCGCTCGCTGACCAATTGCCAGGGGACCAGCCGCCGGGCGTTTCTGCGGGTCGGCTCGCTGTCGCTGTTGGGGCTGTCGCTTCCGGCGTGGCTCGCCGCGCGAGCCGCTCAGGGCGGCGCCAAAGACGTCAGTTGCATCCTCCTCTGGACCGAAGGGGGGATGAGCAACGTCGATACGCTCGACATGAAGCCCGACGCTCCGGCCGAATATCGCGGGCAGTTCTTGCCGATCGCCTCGAATGTGCCGGGCATCGACGTCTGCGAGCACCTGCCGCTCATGTCGCGGCAAATGGACAAGGTCTGCCTGGTGAAGTCGATCGCCCACACCGAGAGCGGCGACCATGTCGCGGCCACGCACTACATGCTTACCGGCTATCCGCAGCGGCCCGACACCAGCGGCCAGCCGGTCGGCTCGACGGTTTATCCCGCGTTCGGCTCGCTCGTCGCCCGGCAGAAGGGATGGCAGAACGGACTGCCGCCGAACATCTCGTTCGGCCGCGAGTCGTATGGCGGCGGCGGTTATATGGGTTCGGCCTACAACCCGCTGATTATTCAGGGGGACCCGGCAGCCAAGGATTTTCGCGTGGAAGACGTGTCGCTTGCGCCAGGAATCAGTCCCGAGCGGGCCGCCCGCCGCCGGACAATGATCGAGCGGCTTGACGCGTGGCAGCGCGACGTGGAAAAATCGCGGGGCGCCTTGCTCGATCGCCAGCAATTTTATGCCCAGGCGTTTGACCTCTTGACGTCGCCCGCCGCGAAGAAGGCGTTTGCCTTAAGCGAAGAGGCGGATGCGGTCAGCGACCGCTACGGCCGGACCCGCGAGGGACAGGCGGCCTTGCTTTCGCGCCGGCTCATCGAAGCCGGTGTGCGGTTTGTGACGATCGTCAGCGGCGGCTGGGACACACACGCTGACAACTTCAACAGCCTGAAGAACCGCTTGCTGCCGACGCTCGACAAGGCCTGGTCGGCCCTGCTCGAAGATTTGGGCCAGCGTGGCCTCTTGGATTCGACCGTCGTCATCTGCGCCGGCGAATTCGGACGCACACCGCGCGTCAACGGCGCTGCGGGACGCGATCACTATGCCCCCTGCAACGTCGTCGCCATCAGCGGCGCGGGCGTAAAGACGGCCCAGACCGTCGGCGCGACCGACCGCAAAGCCGAACAGGTCGCCGGCCGCTCGCACAGCACGCTGGATTACGGCGCCACGGTGATGAAGCTCCTGGGGATCGACGGCACGCAGGAATACCGCACCGAAGACGGCCGCCCCGTCCTGGTCAACAACGGCGGCCAGCCGATCGCGGAGGTGCTGGCGTGAGGGAGTTCCCGCTGGGCCGCTCGGTATTGAGTTCGCTCGCCGCACTGGCCGCCATCGCGTGCCTAGCCATTTCAATCGTCCCCGCCAGCGCCCAAATCAACGCCCCGGTCTATGGCGAATGCTACCTGACGAGCATCTTCCCCGCCGGCGGACAGCAGGGCCAGACCATCGTCGTGGAGCTGAGCGGCAGCAACTACGGCTACTTCCCGGGCGCAAAGGAAGTCATCATCGACGACCCGCCGGGCATCACGGTCAAGGACCTGAAGCTCAAGGCCAACGACCGGGCGCTCGACGCCACATTCGTCATCGCCCCCGATGCGGCGCTCGGCCGGCGATGCGTGCGCGTCCTGAACGAGCGAAGCGGCCTGACGAACATGCTCTATTTCACCGTTGGCCGCCTACCGGAAACGCTCGAGGTTGAGCCCAACAACGAGCTGTCCGCCCCGCAAACAGTCGCGCTGCCGGTCGTCGTCAACGGCCGCGTCGATCCGCAGGCCGATGTCGATGGCTACGCCTTCGATCTCAAGGCCGGCCAGCGATTGCTGGCGGTCGTGCTGGCCCACGCGATCGACAGCCACGGGCAATACAAGAATTACGGCTTTGTCGATGCGACGCTGCAAGTGGTCGATGCCCAAGGGCGCGTCGTGGCGGAAGCGGGCGATACGCTGGGCCTAGACCCGCAGGTGGAGTTCGTCGCACCGCAGGGCGGCCGCTACACGGCCCGCGTCTATCTGGAGGCCTTCGACGGATTTCCACAGGCAGTTTATCGACTGGTCTTGGGCGACGTGGCCCTGGCGACGAGTGCCTTCCCGCCCGGCGGTCAGCGCGGAACCACCATCGACATACAACTCGCCGGCCCCGGCATTCCCCCCGGCACGACGCAGAAAGTCGCGATCTCCGCCGATGAACTCCTGCCGCTGCAATATGTCACGGCGGAGTTGGCCGGCGCGGCCGATTTGGAGCTTCCGCTCGTGCGTGGAACCTGGCCGGAAGTGATCGAAGCCGAGCCGAATCCGGCCGCCGCACAGGCCACGACACTGGCGCTGCCCACTACCGCTAATGGCCGCATCGACCAGATCGGCGACGAGGATTGGTACCGTCTTCCGCTCGCCCCAGGGCAGAACGTGCTCCTGGAAACGACCGCCCATAGGATGCTCCGCTCGCCGATCGACACGCTGATTCAGGTCTTCGATGCGGCGGGCAAGAAGCTCGCCGAGAACGACGACGGCTTTGCGATCGATTACATCTCGATGCACGATTTTCGCTCGACCGACAGCCGACTGGTGTTTGCCGCGCCGGTGGCGGGGGACTACTTTGTCCGGGTCAGCGATCAGGCGGGGAGCGGCGGTCCGCGGGCCGTCTATCGGCTGGGGGTCAGCATGGCCGAGCCCGATTTCGCCCTCTGGCTGCACCCGGACAACGTGCCGATCTGGGGCCCGGGAAGCACGGCGGCGATGGTAGTGAAGGTGAACCGCTGGGACGGCCTGGGAGGCGACATCAAGTTGAAGATCGAGGGTCTGCCGCCCGGCTGGGTCGGCTCGGAGAACATCGCCAGCGGCCCGCAGTCGCCATTGCCGAACCCGTATCCGCCCTTGCACCATTTTCTCACAATCACCGCGCCAGCGGACGCCAAACCCGGTGACTTTGTTCCGCTCAAGATCGTCGGCCGGGCCGAGGTGAATGGCCGCGCCATCGAACGGCCCATCCAGCCGCTCACGCTCTACTACACCAGCGACACCGGCCTCTTTCGGATGACGCCTGTCGCCCGTGCCGCCGTCGCCAAGGCGCAAACGCCCTGGCTTTCGACCGATGTGAAGGAAATCACCGTCGAGCTGAAGGGCAAGTTCGAGATTCCGCTAGTCATTCATAACGCCAGCGACCTCAAGACAATCGACCTCACGGCCCAGTTGGCCACCAGCGGCGTCGCCTGTGCCCTTTCGCCTCCTCAGGCCGTCGCAATCCAGGATGGCAAGGCGGTCTTGCCCGTGACGTTGCCCGAGAGCATCACCTACCCCGGTCCTTACGGGATCACGGTTGCTCTCCGCTGGGGGAGCGACATCCGCGGCGGCATGCCCGGCCCCTGCACGCCGCTCATTCGGCTCAACGTGACCGCCAAGCCGTAGCAGGTATAATCGACGCTCCTCGATCGCTCTTACTCGGAGTATGCACATGAGGCTGGTCCTGAAGGCCGCGCTCGTACTCGTTGCTTGCTGCCAGGTGAACCTGGCCGACGAGCCAAAACCGAAGATCTCACGCGAGATGGTCCAGCGATTCGTCGCCGACCTCGACAGCGACGACCAGGAGGCCCGCGAAAAAGGGGAGAAAGCGCTCGTCGAGGCGGGCCTGGCGGCCATCGAATCGACGGGCGCGGCAGCCCTCAGCGGCTCGGCGGAGCGCCGTTTCCGCGCGATTGCGGTGCTGGGACGCCTGGTGCGGTCTGACGACGACGCGACCGTGGCTGCGGCGGGCAAGGCCCTTGAAGCCGCAGCAGCCAGCGGCGATGCCGCCGTGGCCGAACGGGCCAAAGAAGAACTCAGTTATTTCGATCGATTGCAGACGATGCGCGGCCTGGCCGAGGCGTTCGAGCTGCACGATGCCCAGGACGAGGCGAAGATCGTGCGCGTGCCGCTGATCGCCAAGCCGCTCTTGCGGTTTGAGGACCGTGAGCGGGAGAATCGCGACGGCACGCTGTGGGGCTACGGCGACAAGGGACGTCCGAAAGCCCTGATTGCGGTCTTTCCGTTTGAGGGGCGCGGTGGGCAAGGGCTCGATTGGTGGTCGGATGTCGTTTCGACCGCGGCAGGACCGCTTCAGGTAACAAAGGTCGACGGCATTGCCGGGGTTTCCTGGTCGCCGAAGAACTCCGGCGAGGAATTCCACAGCTTCCCGAATGCCCCGGCGCCGGCGGGCGAGGCTGACGAGCGACTGGTTCAGATGCACGCCCTGGCCGAGCGGCTCGAGGGGCGGCAGAATTCCAAGCTTGGCGAGCGGCCCTACGATCTGGCGTTATGGCCCAAACTGCTGCACCGCTACTCCGACGCCAGTGCGAACATCGTCGAGGGGGGCGTGTTTGCCTTCGTTCACGATTCGAACCCCGAGATCATTGTGCTAATCGAGGCCCAGGGAAAGGCGGGCGCGGCGAGTTGGAAGTTCGCGCTGGCCCGTCACACCGCCGCTCCGCTGCATGTCGATCTGGACGGCGAGGAGGTCTGGGGGAGTCCGCCGCCTGCGGATTTTATGACCGGCCGCAATTCCTATTGGGTGCTCAAGCGGCGTCCGAAGAAATAGCTACGCCGCTCGCCGCGTGCGCCGCAGCAAAAGATTCGACCGCGCGGTCCGGTTGTCGATCACCGGCGCGGTGATGAAGCGGTTGGGATTGGGCCGCGGCGCAGCGCCCTGGCCATACAGCCGGCCCGCCGGCTCGGCTGGCTGGGCATCGAGCTCCAGGAGCGGAATCTTCAGCACCGCCTCGGCATAACTCCGCCGCACGGCCCGGTCGTCCTCGGGCAGGTTGAGCACCACCTTGCCGGTCCGCTGCACTTCGTCGTGGATCGCCTCGACGATCAGTCGCTCGTGCAGGTCGTGCATCTGGCCGGCAATCCAGCGGCCTGGTGTCAACAGGGCCGACAGGAAGCCCTGAATCGTGATCTCGACACTCGGCGGGCTGGCGGCGGCTTCGGCAAAGGCCCGCTCCAAGACACGGGCAAAGCCAACCACCGCGGCCCCCAGGCAGCGGGCGATGCGATCCTTGCATTCCTGGTCCATCCCGGTCAGCGGGTCCTTCACCGCGGCAGCCAGGTCGAAATGGTCGATCACCGGCTGATAACTCTCGTGGGCCAGTTCGGCTCCTTGCTCGATCAAACGGGCCAGCCAATCATCTCGCCGCGAGGCCTCGACGCGCGGATAGCCCCCTTGGTCCCAGTCGAGAATGTGCTGAAGCTCGCCGTACGACCGGAAGATGCACCACTCAATCGCCCGATGGACGACCGCCTCGCTTTCGCTCTGGCCGGTGTGCAGCGGCATGAAGGGATCGCTGAAGTAATGCGTCAGCACGCCGGCGGAATAGACCGCTTCGCTCCAGGCCTGCCGGCGAAGAGCATCGACCGTCTGGCCGTACCAGCGGCGGGCCGCGGCGATCGCGCCGCCCCAGCCCCCTTCGGCCCGGCCCCCTTCGCCAATGTGCAGGACGTGGCTGGTAAAGTCCTTGAACTGCACGTCCGGGGCCAGGCTGCCGGCCCGGTACTCGGCGTGGTAATTGAGAAACAAATCGGCCCACCGCTCGGCATCGGGAGAGCGCAGATGGCGCAGGGCATCGAGCGCCAGCCGCGGGTGCGTGCCGCGGCAAGCGGTGGCGAAGACGACCTGGAACAGAAGCGACAACTTAAACTCCGTCAGGCACTCAGCCGCTGCCGAACGCCCGGCTCGCGGCTGGCGTGAAACAGCGGCTCAATCCGCTGGAGGATCAATTCGGGAGGGATCCTGGCGATCGACTGGACCACGATGAACGGCGGCAGGCGATATGGCCGCGGGAGCGTCGGGTCCCACTCGGCGAAGCTGTCGCGCCGCCAGATGCAATCGCTGCACAAGCTGCGCAGGGCCGAGGTGTGATACCGCTCGAACCGGCCCGTCGCTTCGAGGAACGTGAAATAGAGGGCGTATTCGGTCCACGGCAGGCTGTCGAGCAGCACCTGCCGCCAGCGGCCCTCGTCTTCCCGGTCGCTTCGCCAGGCCCGCGGCCCGCCGGCCCAATCGGGCAGGCGCGACCACATTTTCGGCCAGAAACCGAGGGGCCGCGGCGGCTGGCGGCTCAGATGGGCCGTCAGCTCGCGCACCGCCTCGCGGCAGAGGATCGTCGGCGTCACGCCGTGCACCCACCCGCTGCGGGGCAATTCCAGCACCCGCTCGGCCCAGCGATACCAGGTCGCGTGCGTGTCGTTGCGATAGCGATGGCAGAGGGCCTTGCCGTTACGGAACAGGTCCTGGCGGCGGACCGGCCGGGCACAAATCACATCGGCGTCGAAGAGCAGATAGTAATCGCTCGTCACATGGTCGGCCATCGCCAGCTTGATGAGCTGCTGCTTGTACCAGCCTTTGGCCTTACTGCCCGCCAGCTCAGGGACGATCTCGGTTTCGGGCACGACAACGAATCGCTCGTGCGGCATCGCGATCCGCATCGCGTCCGCGTGCTGGTCGGGGACGATCACCCAGCACCGCGCCAAATCGGCGAAGTTCGCCTCGATCGAGCGGGCCAGAATTCTGAACCGCGCCAGGTCGGCAAGCGTCAGGGGCAGGACGGCTTCGAGCATGGGTCACGTTCCACGTGGGGAAGGCGTCTGAGCAAGTGGGGCAGGTCCGCGAGGAATTGGTCC
>JAKEHX010000689.1 GCA_022614795.1 Planctomycetaceae bacterium
GCCTATCGCCTTCGCGGGCAAAAGGAGGGGCCGATCGTCCGCGGGTTTGCCGTGAACCTGTCGCAGGAGACGAGCGATCTGGCCCGGCTGCCGGCGGCGCGGCTGGACGAGCTGCTGGGCAAGGGGCGCTATCAGCTTGCCCGTAACAAGGACGAGATCGACCGGGCGGTGGGCAACGACCGCGTGGGAAGCGAGTTTTATCCGCTGCTCTTGACGCTCGTGGCGCTGGTTCTGGGGCTGGAACACGTGCTCGGGAACCGATTTTATAAGAAGGATGATTGACGAATTCCGTCGGACGGATTTCCAATCCGTCCTACAAATCAGACCGATTACAAATCCGTCCTACGTATGTCCCGACTTGGCGCCGAACCGATTTTTGACAGCTACGCTGCCGTCCTGGCTATCGGGGCGGGATTGTTGCTGCTATTGCTGGTGCGCCCGCAGTTCGGTCCGCTGAGCATGGCCCGCCAGCTCACGTTCCTCGGCCTGCGGCTGGGCGTGATTGCACTCGTGCTGGTGGCCCTGATGCGGCCGACGTGGATCACCACGATGCGCGAGCCGCGGACCAGTGCCGTCGTCGTGCTCTTCGACACGAGCCGCTCGATGCAGCTTCCCAGCGGGCGCGAGTCGCTGTCGCGCTGGCAGGCGCAGGCGGCGGTGCTGGGCCAGTCGCAGGCGGCGCTGGCGGCGCTGGCCAATCGGAAGGAGCTGCGGCTTTATTCCTACGATTCGAAGCTGACGCCGGTGGCCGCGCCCGGCGGTCAGTTCGTCTTGCCGGAATCGCCCAAAGGGGAACAAACCGACATCGGCACCGCGCTGGCCGAATCGCTCCGCCCCGAACAGGGCCAGCGCGTCGCCGCCCTCGTCATCATGGGGGACGGCTCGCAGACGGCATTTGACCCGCTGGTCGAAACGCACGAAGCGGCCCGCAAGCTCCGCGACGACTTCGCCGCTCCGCTGTATGCGGTGACGTTCGGCCCCGCGGGCGACGCTGCCCAATCGCGCGACGTGGCGGTCCAGCGGCTCGACGAGCAATTCACGGTGTTCGTCAAGAACGAGCTGCTCGTGCGGGCGGTGCTCCGGGTCCGCGGTTACGTCAAGCAGGACCTGCCGGTCTCGCTGGCCCTCGAAAACGAACAAGGCCAGCACGAGCCGATTGGCAGCCGCACCGTCCGCTCGGATGAAGACGGCCGGCAGATCGAAGTGGAATTCAGCTACACGCCGCAAAAGCCCGGCCGCTACCGCCTCATCGTGGCCGCCGAGCCGCAGCCGGGCGAATTGGTCGTCAAGAACAACCGGCTCGACGCATATCTCACGGTGCTCGAAGGAGGCCTTCGCGTTCTGTACCTCGACGGCGAGAAGCGGTTCGAGCAGAAGTTCCTCCGCCAGGC
Source organism: Planctomycetaceae bacterium (assembly GCA_022614795.1). Lineage (GTDB taxonomy): Bacteria > Planctomycetota > Planctomycetia > Pirellulales > Pirellulaceae > CAYLLN01. The sequence goes on from JAKEHX010000689.1 coordinate 1,392, forward strand.
GCTCAATGCCTCGCCCGACATCGAACTCGACGACCGGATCATCGACCGCCGCGCTTTGTCCCGCGGAGTGACAGGCGGAGCGGCGATCGACCTGGCCGCGGATCTGGCAGCAGGCAAATACGACGCGTTCATCCTCGGCGATCTCGACGCCAAAGCCCTCGGCCCGGACAACATCAAAGCCCTGGCCGACGCCGTGGCCAAAGGCAAGGGCCTTTTGATGATCGGCGGCCGCGCGAGCTTCGGCCGCGGGCATTATCTCGGCACGCCGCTGGGGGACGCTTTGCCGATCGTGATCGATCCGCTCGAAGGGGCCGAATTCCGCGACGAGCCCGAAGAGTTCTTCCTCAAAGGCCCGATCACGATGTCGCCGGGCGATCCGCATTCGATCACGCGGCTCACCAGTGGAGCGGGCAACGTCGCCCTGTGGCGCTCGCTGCCGCCGCTGAATTGGGCCAACAAGTTCGCCGGCGTGAAGCAGGCCCCCGGCGTGGGCGTGCTGCTCGAAGGGCCGCCGCCCGAGAAGCGGCCGCTTTTGGTCAGCGGCGAATTCAGCCGCGGCCGGACGCTCGCCTTCGCCGGCGAATCGACGTGGCTGTGGCCGCTGGCTGGCCTTGAGAAGGAACATCGGCGGTTCTGGCGGCAGGTCATTTTGTGGCTCGTGCGGCGCGACGATCTGAATCGCGACGATGTCTGGATCAGGCTCGAGCAGCGGCGCTTCAATCCCGGCAGCCGGGTACAGATCGCCGCCGGCGCCCGCACGGCCGCGGGGGACCCGATCGCCGGCGTGAAGCTCGACACGGTGCTGGTGCGGCCGGGAGGCATTGGCACTGAGGGAAAGCGCGAGCCGGTCAAGCTCGCACTCGACAAGGACCAGTGGAAGGGCTCGCTCACCGTCGAGACGCCAGGGGACTACCTGCTTGAAACGACGGCCACGACGGCCGGGGGTCAGAAGCTTGGCACGGCGCGGGCCGAATTCCTTGTGTTCGACCGCGACGTCGAGTTCTCTAACCCCGCAGCCGATCCGGATCTGATGGCGTCGCTGGCCGCCTGGACCAAGGACGAAGGGGGCCGGGCGGTGCCGCCCGAGGAGCTGTCAAAGCTGCTTCAGGAGCTTGCCGACCGACCGCCTGAATACGAAGAGCGCGAAACCCGCTGGAAGCTCGCCGGCACTGCGACTGACGCGTGGGTGTTCTTCGCCGGGCTAGTCGCGCTGCTCTCGGTCGAGTGGTGGCTGCGGAAGAGGTGGGGCCTGGTGTAGCCGTCGCCTATCGTCGCGCAGAGTATATTGGCGACGATCGCCCGTTTCCTCGATTCCGTGGATTCACACTCTGAGCTAGACTTGACTGTATGAATCCGCGACTCTTCTTGGATGTCGATCCGCGGACTCTGCGGTTGCCTCCCTCGCGCGCTGGAGGCGCAGCACCACAGAAGCTGGCTCGCCAAATCTCGAAGTATGGCACAACAACGCAAGGCATGCCTGTCGTAGAGGTCAGTCGAGGCACTGACAGTGAGCTGATGATCAACGATGGCGTCACCCGCGCGACCCGCGTGGCCAAACTGCTGCCGGGTACACTGGTTCGCGTGGAAATCATCGACGATTTGCCTGTCCCCGTGGGGAAGTTCCCATCCATAGGAGATCTCCTCCCATGACAACCATTCAGCGCGACGAGCTGTACCAGGCCCTGTCCGAGCTCCACGCGCTCTTTCCCCACTGGCGCTTCGGGCAACTAGTCGCCAATTTGGCAACCGCCGCTGGCCAGACTGATGCGGGCGGCCTCTGGGAGCTCGAGGACGACCAACTGATTGCAGCTGCACGACGCTTGATTGAACAGAACAGCGCGCGCGATGCTGTTCGATCTTGAGCGATGATTGCCAGTTCGGAGCATGAGCGGACGATGGACGAGCTAGAATCAATCATCGAGCCCCAGTGGTTGGACTGGTATCGCCTGACGCCCCAACAGCGGTGGGCCGAGAGCGAGAAGCTGTGGACACACTACCTAGCGATCGGAGGGTCTCTTGATCCGGAGCCCGATTCTCAAAGTCCTTTCTACGATCCAGACGCACCGTGTCACGTGCCTGCTGATGGGGGGCCAGGCGTGCGCGTTCTACGGAGCGATGTAGGTCCCGCGGGCCCCGCGGGACCTTGATGCACCGACAAACGACCCATCGCAGATCCGCCGGGCTGGCGGGACGTACTTACTTCTTCCGCTCAAACGCCAAACCGGGGTCGCTCGGCGGCATGCCGGCCATGGCGAACGTGAACTTGTCGGGGCCGCCCGACTTCACCTTGCCCGCCATGTTCCCCTGGTCCTTTGTTTCGAGCACCAGCTCGTCGCTCGACGCGGCCACGTTCCCCTTGACCTCGACAGCCGGCTTGCCCATCGGAGTGGCCCGCCAGGTGAACTGCGAATCTTCCGTGATTGTCAGCTCGACCGTCGCTTCGGGGCTCTTGGCGAGCCAGCTTCCCACCAGGTTGGTCGAAGGACCGGCTGGCGCTGTCGCGGAAGTAGTCACCGGATCGGCCGCGGGCGGAGTTGCCGCAGCGGCCGGAGGCTCGGCGGGTTTCAGGGCAGCGAGCATCCGCTGCGCTGTCGCGTCCTTCGGCTGGAGCTTCACAACCTCCTGCAGGGCCCTGATCGCGGTGTCGTTCTGGCCGATCACCAGATAGTGATAGGCCAGCACAAAAATCGCCGGCGCGTCGGTCGGGTTGTTCTTGACGTGCGTTTCGAGGTTGCGAAGCTGGAGCGTGTAGTCGTCGGCGTTGCCGTACAGGCTGCTCATCGACGTCCAGTCCATCCCCGGAGCACTCGCCAAGAGCGAATTGAGCGTGGCCGCCGCTTCCTTGTAGCGGCCCAGGGCGAACAGGCACAAGGCCCGCGTCTCGTGCAGCACCGGGTCCTTGGGCAATGACCGGAGCGCTCCGTTAATCTCGCTCAAGGCCTGCTGGTACTGCGTCTGTTTGAACGCCGCCAGGGCCTGGTCGAACTTTTGCATCGCTGCCGTTTGCTCCGGCGAGTCCTGCTGCGTCGCCGCGGCAGTTCCGCCGGTCGCGTCGGCAGTTCCGCCGCTGGCATCGGACGTGACGTAGTTCTCGATCACCACCGGCTGTGAGTAGTCGTAAGCCGGAACTGATGCGACCGAGGCCGTGTCGTAGTAGGGGTTGTAATACGTCGGGCCATAGCCCCAACTGCTGCCCGAGTAGGCGGCACCGAGGCCCCAGCCGACGGTGCCCCAAACGACGGGGGCGTACCAATTGTTGCCCCAGTTGCCGTTCCAACAGCCGTGATACCAGTCGTGGTGATCGTGGATGCAATTGTCATGCCAGTAGTCATGCCAGTCGTGGTCATGCCAATCGTGGTGCTGCGACCAGTAGTCGCCGCCAGGGCGGTTGACGCCCCAGTTATTGTGCCGGTCGATATTGCCGATCATGGGGCGATTGATGATGTTGTTGTCGCCGATGTGGATCGGGCGATCGCCGCGTCTGCCGCCGCCGCCGATGATCGGGCGTTCGGGGAGCGGGCGCTGAATACCGCCGCCGCCCTGGCCGGGACGGGTGATATCGCCGGGAAGGGGCCGCTGAATGCCGCCGCCCCCTTGACCCGGGCGCGTAATGTCGCCGATGCTCGGGCGATCGGGGCGCGGGCGCTGAATCCCGCCGCCGCCCTGACCGGGGCGAGTGATATCGCCCGGAAGCGGCCGCTGGATTCCACCGCCGGCCTGGCCGGGGCGTGAGATGCCGCCGATATCGGGCCGCTGAATCCCGCCGCCGCCCTGGCCGGGCCGCGTCGCCGGCCGCAAATCGCCACCCGGACGAACCGACGGCCGCGTGGCAATGCCGGGCTGGGGCCTGGTAGGGGCGGGGCGCGTGCTCGGCCGTCCGCCCGATGGATGCAGATTGCTCAGCGATGGTCCGCCGCCCGCGGGACGGGGGCTGGGCCGCGAAACGCCCGGTGTGCTGGGGCGAGGGCGCGAGATGTTCGCCGTACTTGGACGCGATACATTCGGCCTGCTCGGCCGGCTCATGTTCGCGGGCCGTGAGGCCATGCTGGGCCGCGACGCCGGCCGCGACATCCCGCCGCTTGGCCACCCGCCGCCCATCGACGGCCGCCCGCCGCTGCCACCCACACGGGCCATCCCCCCGCCTCCGCGCCCGCCCCGCGCCAGTACATCGGGTGCGATCAGGCAACACACGGCTGCCACCGCCGCCAGACGAAATAAATGCTTCGTATTCATGGCTAGTCTCCTATAGCGGTGGGGGTTAGCGGCCCGCGGCAACCGGCGGCTGCCGCGCGATGGCGAGCTCAAAGTCAGGCTCGCGGAACTCGCCCACGATCCGCTCGGTCCCCTTCATTGTGAAGTGGTCCTTGTCCTTGGCCGTGACGGTGATCGTTGCCGAACCGGTTGAGCTATCCGGGTTAACCGTGGACGATTTGATCACCCAGCCGTCATCGACCTCGGTCCACTGCCCTTCGGCAAAGCCCCCGTCGGCGTCGAACAGCCACGAGCGGACCTTGCCCGCCAGCGGGTCCCAGCCGATCCGCTGTGTGCTCTTGAAGCCCGGCTTGCCCGCAATCGTGATCGCAATGTCGCCGAGCAGGAAGTTCTGGTCCTCCGACCAGCGATACGAAAGCTTCGCCGTGCCGTCAGTCCCTTCGTTGACCCAGTCGCCGACGATCCAGGAGAGCGCCTGGAGTCGTTCGTGCGGCGTGGGCAGCGGATCGTCGGCGAACTCGCGAACCGAGGCGATCAGCCACTTGCCGTCGGCTTTGGTTCGCACCGCGGTGTAGCGGAGCTGCGCCTTGCCTTCGCCCTCTTTCGATTTGGACGCGATGAAGCGGGTCCCCTCTTCGATTGCCAGGTTCGGCCCGATAGAGCGGATCGATTCGATCTCCAGGGCCAGCTTGGCCCCCGGGAACCGCTCAAAGAATTTCGTAAACAGCTCCGTCAGTTCCTTTTGGCCTTGATAGACGTTTCCTTCTTCGTCGACCAATTCGCCTTGCGGCGAGAAGAGCGCGGCGATGTCGGCCGCTTTGCCCGCTTCGAACGCCTTCACCAGTTGTGCGGACGACGCACGAATCTCGGCTGCGGCAGGATCGACCGGAGCGGCCGTCGCTGGGGGGCGAGTCTCTTGGGCCTGCAGCTCTGGGACGAGGGCAAGCGGCGCCAGCCAGGCCGCGGCAACTAACGCAAGCGCAAACGAGCTTTGTGACCTCATGGCAAATCCTCCAGAGCGCGTCAGAAGAGTAAGTTGCGGTGGCGTCAGTGCCGCATAGGGCCGCCAGTAGAAGACGGGGCAGCCCCTCCAGATTGTCAGGATTATCGCGCGGCGCTCGCCCGCGGGAAAGTAGGGTGACGAGCGAAAGCGCTTTTCGTAAGTAATAGGCACACTCCGTGTGCCGTCTGTTAACCGAATATCGAATTGGTCAGTGTGCGTGGTAGGCAGTGAGTCCAGGTACCGGGTACCCTACTCATTAACTACAAAGTCAGAATTCACACACTGAGAGGATGTGAATCTTTCGTAGCTGAAGTCGCCAGACCTCAGGTTTTTCCGCGGATTCGGAACTCTGGCGAGTTCCGCTACGGGATTCATTCACAACCTCTGCCTCTCGATCACCCCGCTCCCTAGCCCCCAGCCCTTCCCTCCATGAAAGCCGCCTACATCGAATCCACTGGCTCTGCCGAAGCAACCATCAAGTATGGCGACCTCCCGCAACCGACCGCCATCGGTTCGCAGGCGCTGGTTAAAGTGGGCGCGGTCGCCGTGAATCCAATCGATACCTATCTCCGCAACGGGGCCAATTACTGGGAACTCCCCAAGCCGTTCATCATCGGCTGCGATGTGGCGGGGACGGTCGCGGCGGTCGGTCCGCACGTCAGGAGATTGAAGGTCGGCGATCGCGTCTGGGGAAGCAACCAGGGCCTATTGGGGCGGCAAGGAACATTCGCCGAGTTTGCCGCGGTCGACGAAGCGTGGCTCTATCCGACGCCCGCCAGTATCAAGGACGAGGAGGCGGCCGCTTGTGCCCTGGTCGGCATCACGGCGCATCTGGGCCTGGTGCGCGAGGCGGGCCTCCAGGCCGGGCAGACCGTCTTCGTGAATGGCGGCACCGGCGGCGTTGGCTCCATGGTCGTGCAAATGGCCAAGATTCTCGGTGCGAAGGTGTTAGCTACCGCAGGGAGCACCGAAAAGGTCGCGGCCCTGGCGCAGCTCGGCGCCGACGTCGCGGTGAACTACAAGACCGACGACATCGCCGCCGCGATCAAGGCCTTCGCTCCCAGCGGCGTCAATCTCTACTGGGAAACGGTCCGCGAGCCGGATTTTGACCGCATCGTCTCGTATCTCGCCGAGCGCGGGCGGATCATTCTGATGGCCGGCCGCGACGCCCGCCCGCCGTTCCCGGTTGGGCCGTTCTACGTCAAGTGCTGCTCGCTCCACGGCTTTGTGATGTTCAAGGCCACGGCCCAGGAGCAGCGGGCCGCAGCCGACGACATCAGCCGCTGGCTGGCCTCGGGCAAGCTCAAGGCCAACATCAGCCGCGTCCTGCCGCTGTCCGCCGCCGCGCAGGCCCATCAGCTTCAAGAAGCCAACACGCTGCAAAAATCCGGCACACTCGCTGGCAAGATCGTGCTGAAGCCCTAAGTCGGGCAGGTTTTCAACCTGCCATTTGAGCCAATGTCATTTGCCACCTATGATTGTGGAGGAGGCTAAC
>JAKEHX010000690.1 GCA_022614795.1 Planctomycetaceae bacterium
AGACCTCTACGTTCGGATAGAGGCTGCTCATCGTCGTCCAGTCCCAGCCAGGACCGACCGCAAGCACGCTGTGCAATCCGGCGGCTGCTTCCCTGTATTTGCCCTGGGCAAACATCACCAAGGCGCGGAACTCGTGGATGATCGGATCGCTGGGCAAGGCGGCCAAGGCCTTGTTCGTAGAGGCCAGAGCGGCCGCGTAATCTCCCTGATAAAAGGCCTGGCGAGCCGCGTCGAAATCCGTCATGCCTGGCGTCGGCGCGTCCTCGGGCTGCACGGGCTGCTCGGCCGGAGCGACCTCAGTAGCCAGCGGCTGCGAATAGTCGATCACCGCGCCGCCTTCCAGCGGATAGGGCTCGGAGTAATAGGGATTCTCGTAGCCCCAATAACCGAATCCGTAGGCCAGGCGGTTCAGGCCCCACATCGTCGTGCCAAAGGCCATGAGCCCGGTGTGCTCGTCCCACATGTGATCCCACCAGCCGCTATAGTTCCCGTCCCAGCAGCCGTGATGCCAGTCGTCGTGGCGGTCGTAGAAGTCGTCATAGCGGTCCTGCCAGTCTTCGCGAATGTCGTCACGGTGATCCTGCCAGTCTTCGCGGCTGCGATCACCCAATTGATCTCGCGACGCCAACCGATCCTGGAGGCCGTCGCGCCGCTCTTGCGGAGTGCGGGCGGGGAGCTGGCTGGGCCGTCCGGCGCCTATGTCCGGGCGATTGCCAAGTCCGGGCAACAAAGCCGTGCTGCCGCCGGGCAGCCCCGGTCGTGTGCCGACACCGGGGCGCGTGCCGGCAGGCAGTTGGCTGATTCCTGGTCCTCCTCCTGGTCCTGGCCCAACTCCCGGACGAGTGCCAACGCCGGGGGCCCCGACTCCGGGACGGGTTGATGGCAACTGGCTGATTCCAGGGCCCGTGCCAATCGAAGGACGTGTGCCGGGCGTCAGTCCTGGCGTGCTGGGTCGAGTGCCTGCGGTAGGAAAGTTGACTGATCCCGGCCGACTGCCGGGCGTAAGGCCAGTTGAAGGACGGCTGGCCGGCGTGCTGGGACGCGCGCCGACCGAGGGCCGCGAAACTCCGCCAGCCGGGCGCGAAGCTCCGCCAGCCGGGCGGGAGGCCATGCTTGGCGGCCTGCTCATCGACGGCGATCGGCCCATCGAAGGGGACGGGCGAGACATTCCGCCTCCGCCCATGCGGGCCCCGCCCCCACCGCTAAATCCGCCACCACCCCGGCCACCGCCACCGCCTCTCCCACCGCCGCCTCTCCCGCCGCCGCGTCCATACGCGATCGACAAGGGTCCCAGCGCTGTCAGAGCGATGAGCAAAATGGTTACCGCTTGCTTGAATGCGCGAGTCATATCAATCTTCCAGTAAAGTGTTCTATTGGCGAGGGAAACGTGGCCAGTCGAGTTGATCGCTCAGCCAGTTATTGCGGCTGCGGCGGTTTTCGAACCATCGTCACGGCCAGGTCGGGAAGCTGCTCGTCTCCGGCCAACCGTTCGGTCGCGGTCCAGACGACGCGATCCTGGGCCGCACGAGTGAGAGTGCGCGTGGCGGATGCCGAAGTTCCATCTGCGGTGACGGCTTTGGCCTTGCAAATCCAGTCGTCCCCCACGGGCGTCCACATTGCCTCGCCAAAGCCCCCCGCCGAATCAAAAGTCCACGAGCGAATCTGCTTCGCTTGCGGATCCCAGCCGATCCGCTGCGTTCCCTTGAGCACCACTTCTCCCCCTCGAATCACTTGGAACTCTTCGAGCAGGAAACTCTTGTTGTCGTCCCAACGGAATGTAGTCTCGACGGTTTCCGTGCGACCCTCATCGATCCAATCGCCGACGAGCCATTCCAGTGGTTGAAGCTCGCCGTATGCCGAGAGAGATTCTTCTTCGACCACGCGGACCGATTGCATCAGCCACTTACCGTCTTTTTTCAAATGCACCACCGTGTAGCGGCTGCGGGCGGTAAGCGTGTCGCCGTCGGGGAACGAACTGGTGAACCCTTCTTCGACGGCGACATCCGGGGTCAAAAAGCGGATCGAATCGACCACCACGCTGACGGACCCCTTAGGGCTGTCCTGAAACGCCGCTTCGAAGCTCTGCTTGATCTCGTCGCGGCCGTTAACCTCTGTGCCATCGCGATACACCATTCGCGCATCCTGAGCAAACAGGGCGGCCAACTCAGCGGCCTGATGCGCGTTGTAGCGTTCGACAAAGGCCACCACCGATTGTCGAACTTGTTGCTCGTCCGGCGAGATTGATTGCGTCGCGGTGGCAGTTCTGGGCTGCTGCGCCAGGCAAGGAACTCCGCCAAGAAGCAGTAGCGACGCGAGTGTCAGTGGAATGGGGAAATGGCGAGTCATCATTATTGCTCCTGAAGGGTTGAGCGCGCTCGACCGCTCGTTGGTTGTTCGTGTTTCGTTCGCCTCGCTGACTGTTGGATCCGGCAGTTCACCAGCTAGCGGGCACAAATAGAGGACAGGTGCGATTCTTGCCGCGGTTCGAGAGAATGTCGATCGGGATCATGCGACGTCCTCCAGAAAGAGTGTCCCGACCGAAAGAAAAGCCACGGTCAATATAGCAGATTTTTTGCGATCAAGCGGTGCGAGTGGCCATGGTGATCTGGCGGCGTGCGTTTGTGGTGCGGCAGTCTCGGCTGCACTGGGCAGGCGGGACGCCTGCACCACAATAGAGGCGAAACTCGCCCACTCCCAACTGGCAGCGTACGCTCAATCCGTAAACCGCCCCATCACCAACGAGATATTCTGGCCGCCGAAGCCGAAGCTGTTGGAGAGGGCGAAGTCGCAGCGGGCCTGGCGGGCCGTGTTGGGAACGTAGTCGAGGTCGCATTCGGGATCGGGATTTTCGTAGTTGATCGTCGGCGGCAGCACGTTGTCGCGGATCGCCAAGAGACAGACGATCGCCTCCGTCACGCCGGCGGCAGCGATCAGGTGGCCCATCATGCTCTTGGTGCTGGAGACGGGGGTCTGCATGGCCCGGTCGCCGAAGACCACCTTGCAGGCCAGCGATTCGACCCGGTCGTTGACCGAAGTGCTCGTGCCGTGGGCGTTCACGTAGCGGATGTCGGCTGGCGACAGGCCGGCGTCGGAGATCGCCATTCGCATGCAAGCGATGCCGCCGCGCCCCTCGGGATGAATGTCGGTGATGCGGTAGGCGTCGGCTGTCGTGCCATAGCCCATTAGCTCGCCGAAGATCGGCGCCCCGCGGCGCTTGGCATGCTCGAGCTCCTCGAGCACGACCATCGCGCCCCCTTCTCCCAATACAAAGCCGTCGCGCAGCCGGTCGAACGGACGGCTGGCCTTCGTCGGCTGGTCGTTGCTTTGCGAGAGGGCCGTGAGCAGGTTGAAGCCGGTGACGCCGAAGGGGTGGATCATGCTGTGGGCGCCGCCGGAGAGCATCACGTCGGCGTCGCCGCGGCGAATCAGCTCGGTCGCTTCGCCCATCGCCTGGCTGCTGGCGGCGCAGGCGGTGAGGCAATTCAGATTCGGCCCCTGGGCGTTAAAGAGGCCCGCTACGTAGCCGGAAGGCATGTTCGGTTCTTGCTCGATCTCGGCGACGGGGTTGAGGATTTCCAGGCCCGTGCGGGCGAACTGAGCCAGGTCTAAGCCGTCGGGGACCAAGGCCGCCGTCATCATCCGCGAGAAGGCCATGAAGTCCTGGCTTCCTTCGCCGGCTCCGAGATAGACGCCAAAGCGGGTCGGGTCGAGCTGGCCGTCCTTGAGGCCCGACTGGGCCACGGCCTGAATCGCTGCGCCGCAGGCGAATTTGGTATGCCGGCCGCGGAGCTTCCACTCCTGGGGATCTTCGCCCACTTTACCGATGTCCCAGTCCTTCACCTCGGCGGAGATTTTGGTGGGGAAATTGCTGGCGTCGAAGATGGTCGTGTAGGCGACACCCGACTTGCCCTCCTTCAGCGCGGACCACATCGATTCGACGTCGTGTCCCAGAGGGTTCACGCAGCCCATGCCAGTAATCACAACGCGCCGTCTCATGCCAGGATTGCCCGCGGGTAGTGGAAAAATGTGCGGATTCACTTTACCAAGGGTGGCGGGGGGCGGGTAGTGTGAACCGGGCGGAGTGAGTGGTGAGTAGTGAGTGGTGAGTAGTGAGTGGTGAGTGGTGTGAGTGGTGAGTCCTACTCACCACTCACGGTTCGCTAATTCCCGCCCGCCACCACCGGGCTGGGCGTCGGCGAGTAGCTACCTTCCGCGTCGCGCTGGGCCTGGACGTAGAATGCCGGCAGCTCGATCGGCTTGCCGTCGGGCGTGACGCCGACGTCGTACATGCCGAAGGCCCGGACCATCGCCACGAAGTCGACCGGCTCAAAGAGCGGGCCGGGCGGGAAGCGATCGTCGAGAAAGGCGAACATCATTTCGACTTCGCCGTGCAGCCGATCGCCGATGTGGCTGGTGATCGTGGCCATCGCGCCGTCGGTCTTGACGTCGAGGATGGTCGCGGTGTACCGCAGCATGTCGCCCGGCACGGCGGGAAAATGGAAGACGGCCTTGCCGATCTTGGCGAGCACGACTCGGTGCTCAAAGCCGCTCATCTCGCCGATCAACAGGCCAGCCGTCTGGGCCATCCCCTCGATCACCAGCGACGTGGGCATCACCGGGTAACCGGGGGAGTAGTCGTCGAACTGTTCCTCGGCCATGGCGACCGCTTTGATCGTGACGGCTCGCGTGCCGCGGACGAACTGCTCGAAGCGATCGATCCAGAACCAGCGCATGGTGAAGGATTTCAAATTTCAGATTTCAGATTTCAGATTTCAGATTGGCAGCATGTAAATATGCAATCTGGAATCTGAAATCACCACCTATGCTCCGACTTTACTTTCGACATAACGGCACAAGTCGCCGACCGTGAGCAGGTTGCTGAAGTTGCGGACTTGCGGATCGCTTTCGAACTTGGAGAAATCGACGAACGACATCCGCCGCTTGAGCTCGGCCAGGCCGGCCGCCGTGACCTTGCCGTCCTGCACGTAGTCGGCGTTGGTCAGAATGTCTTCCGGCGAAAGCTCCTTCCGGGGGATTTCAATGCCAAACGCTTTCTCGAGCTTGAAGACGATGTCCAAAAAGTCGATCGATTCGGCCCCCAGGTCGCCGACCATGGTGGCCTGAGGAGTTACCTCTTCCTCGTCAACTCCCAAGGCATCGACCAGCGCGGTACGAACCTTGTTGAACACGTCGTCTTTCGTCACGGCCATGATTCGTACTACTCCAGGAACTGATTACTTCGAACTGATTACTTCTCGGGGCTTGCTTGTGGCGCGGGTAACAGGCGGCTCAGGACTTGCCGCATCTCGTTTCGCAAATAGGGATCGTTGCCGGCCCGCTTGGGAAGCCGGTCGGCAAGGTTGAATCGCTCCAGCACCATCCGCCCATTGACCGCGATGCGGTCTTCGACAGTGGCCTGGACCTTGAGTGTGGTTGTCGATGCGTCTTGTTTGAGGATTTCCGCGGTCACCACCAGCTCCTGCCCCGGTGTGATAAAATCGGCATACTTGATGTTGCGGGCTTCCTTGAGGATCACGACCGAGTGGGCAAAGCCCTCACTCTGCCGCACCAGCCAGGCACTCGCCTGGTACATCGCCTCCAGCATCAGCACTCCGGGCATGACCGGGAAGCGCGGGAAGTGGTCCTCGAGGAAATCCTCGTCGGGCCGCAACCTTTTGACCGCCGTTATCTTGACACCAGGCTCAAGCTCGGTGATTCGATCCAACAAACAGAACCGCATAGGACCGGTCTCATGCCGGCCTGCGTACTTGGACAAGGCCGCCGGCCGCGATCATTCACGTACGAAAGCCCCTCAATATACTCACGGCGCTGGCGCATCACAACCGCCGTTGTTGCGACGGCGGGATGGCGGCAAGTTAGCCGGCAGTCGCGCCCGGGCAGCGGCCAGCGCTGCGAACCGGATTGGAGGTTGTAAGCTCTTTGGATGCAGGAGGTTGGGTCGCGACTTTGTGCCGCGAGAGGCGGGCGACTGCGCTGGCGCACCGATCGTTTGCGTGCGGTACCAAACCGAGGAGGCCAATCGTTTATAGCGTTTCATCCGCCCTAAGGAGTTTGCCAGCGGTAAATACGCTTGCTACATTCACCAAGCTATGCGCAAAGGGATTCCTGTTTCGCCCGGCGTGGCCGTCGGCACTGCCTACTGCATCCTGGAAATCTTCGTCAACCCGGAAACGCAGCGGCTTGAAGATCACCAGG
>JAKEHX010000691.1 GCA_022614795.1 Planctomycetaceae bacterium
ATCGAGCTGCTGAGGCGGCTGCATGCGGCGGGCGTGCCCGCGGTCAACATCAGTTGCGGCAGCCCCTATTACAACCCGCACATTCAGCGGCCGGCGATCTTTCCGCCCAGCGACGGCTATCTGCCCCCCGAAGATCCGCTCGTCGGCGTGGTGCGGCAGATTCAGGCGGCGCGGGCCTGCAAAGCGGCCGTGCCGGAGCTGCAAATGGTCGGCACCGGCTACTCGTACTTGCAGGACTATGTCCCGCACGTCGCTCAGGCGGTGGTGCGCGAGGGCTGGATCGACATGGTCGGGCTGGGCCGGATGGTCCTGGCGTATCCCCAGTTGCCGGCCGATACATTGCACCGCGGCGTCACCGAGCGAAAAAAAGTCTGCCGCACCTTCAGCGACTGCACGACGGCCCCGCGCAACAATTTGCCGAGCGGCTGCTATCCGCTCGACGCCTTCTACAAAGAGCGGCCCGAAGCCGACGAAGTCAAGCGGATCAAGCAGGAGCTGCGATAGGCCGTCGAAGCAGTCGAGGGCTTAACGGCTGTTTCAAATCACGTAGCTGAAGTCGCCAGACTTCAGGAAATCCCGCCTGAACTCTGGCGAGTTCATCTATGACGCTTCTCATGCCGCGATGGGCTGGCCCCGCAGTTGGGCCCGCAGCTCGCGCAGCTGCTGCTCGTATGCCAGCCGCTCGGTTTGCCACTGGCCGCGGGCCTGGCGGAAGGCGTCCTGCTGGTCTTCTAGCTCTTGCTCGCGGCGGACCAGATTGGCCGCGTGCTCTTCGATTTCCGCCTGTCGCGCAGCCGACCAGTCCTTCAGGCCGCCTTGCAGCTGCGCCAGCTCCCGATGTTGCTGGGCGATTCGCTCGCCGAGCTGGACCAGCTCTTGCTTCTTCGCGTCGAGCGACTGCTCTTCCAGCCGGTAATGCTCGGCCAGCTTGAGCCGCAATTGGGCGATCGCATGAGCGACTTCGGCCGGCGACATGCGCCCGCTGATTTGCGCCCAGAGCTGCTCGGCGATCAGCCGCATTTCGAGCGACTGGCGATGCAGCGCGGTGATTTCGCCGCGGACTTGTTCCAAGCCGGCCCGCTGCCGCTCGATCCACTCGGCCCGTCCCTCCAGCCGCTGACGGTGATTGGCCAGCTCGGCGTCGATTCGGCTGGCTTGATCGTCGAGCGCCTGGGCCTGGTCGCGCCGCCGCTGGTCCCACGCCTGGCCATCGGCGGACAGCTCGGCCCGGTCGCGCACGAGCTGCTCGCTTTGCTGGGCGACCAGGCGTTCCGCCGCAGCGAGCTGCTGGTCGCGGTCGGCGGATTTCTGTTCGAATTCGCGCGCCAGTCGCTCGCGCTCGCGGGCGAGGGCCGTCTCCTGCCGCGCCCGCTCTTGCTCCCAGAGCTGGAGCGCGTGACGCAGTGCGGACGCCTGCCGCTCGATCTCAAAGCGCCGCTCGCGGAGATCATTTTCTTTGAGCTGCAATTGCCGCTCGCGGTCGGCCAGCTCGGCGTGAGCCTGATCCAGATCGACGGCTTCGGCGGCCGCTGTGCCGGTTTCGCCGCGCACCTGGGCATCGTACAACTGCCGCCGCAGGTCGGCCTCACGCTCGGCGAACTCGTGCTCCTGCTCGCGGAGCCAGACGCGGCTCGTCCGCAGGTCCGATTCGAGTTGTGCGACGCGGGCGTTGAGTTGGGCCTCGCGGCGGTCGACCTCTCGCAGCCGCTCACGCAGATGCTCGGAAAGCTGGTCGGACTGCAATTCCAATTGCTCGCGGCGGGCGACTTCCGACTGCCCCGTGACCGCGGCGACCAGGTCAGCCGGCGGCTCTTCGATGACTTCCAGAAGCGACGGCCCGCCGGGAGTCGAGGCCCCGGCCATCAAGTGGGGACCGTCGATCCGGGCGCGACGGGGGCTGATCAGTGGGGCCGCCGGCGCGGCATCGTCCGGGGGCGCGGACTGGCTCGTTGTCGCAGGCGCCGTGGTCGCTGTGGCATCGGTGGTGTTCATAGGCCGTCCGTCTTTGGCCGCGGCATTACAACCGCTACCGCCCTTACAGTTTCTCACGTCAATCATCGGCACTTGGGGGCGGAGAATTCAGCCCGGCAAGGTTTTGGTTCAACAAGCCGCGATTCTGGGGGGCCGCGATTCTGGGGGGCGTTGGCGACGGGTGCCACTGCTGGCTTGCCCAGCAGTGAGGGCAAGCCAGCAGTGGCACCCATCCATTCGCTTGCGGGCCGACTGCTAGCGTGCGAGAATCACCGCACTTTTCAAGTCAATCCCCGATGAAAGCGAGCCGGTCTTCATGAAAGTCATTCCCCTGGGCGACAAGGTGGTCGTCAAGCGTCTCGAATCCGAAGCCCGTACCGCGGGAGGCATCGTCCTGCCCGATTCGGCCAAGGAGAAGCCGCAGCAAGGGCGGGTCCTCTCCGTGGGGGACGGCCGGCTGCTCGATAACGGACAGCGCCACGAGTGCCAGGTCCAGGAAGGGGACCGGATCATTTTCAGCACTTGGGGCGGCACCGAAATCAAGGTCGACGGCGAGGAACTGTTGATTCTCAAAGAGGACGATATTCTGGCGGTGCTGGATTAGCCAACCCGACGACATCGTTTGACCGGCCGCCAAGGACAAGCGAGAATTGAGATAGCTGGAAGTCGCCTTTTGAGGGCCATATATGACTCTGACTGCCGTCTATCTCCCCGTACCTGAGGGCTTCGTGGCATTCGTCGAAGAATTGCCCGGTGCGAATACCCAAGGGAAAACGCTCGACGAGGCTCGCGAGAACCTGAGCGAGGCGGTCGAATTGGTGCTTGAAGCGAATCGAGGGTTGGCAGCAAAAGCGATCGGCAGCCAAACAGTGGTCAGGGAACCGCTCGTGGTGCCTTCGCCATGAAGCGACAGGAGGTGGTAAGGCACCTTCAAGCGCAGGGTTGCGTGGTGCTTCGTGAGGGCCGAAAGCACACCGTGTTTCTGAATGCCATACTCGGACGGGTTTCTACTGTTCCGCGTCATCGAGAAATAAACGATTTCCTGGTGCGAAAAATTTGCCGCGACCTCGGCGTCGCCGAGCCGTAAGTCACAGCTTGGTTCGTTATTTCGGCATGAATCGTGCGGTGCAAAAATATTCTCAATCCTGACACTAGTTCGTCGGCTTGGAGCCCTTGCAATGCAACTCCGCTCGCTGTCTGTACTTAGCCTCGCTTGCGCGATTCTGCTCTCGCTGGTTTCTGCCCCTGCGGCAGCCGCCTTGGACGAAGCGACCGCCAAGAAATATGAGCAGATGATCGACAAGGCTGTCGGTTATCTCGCCACCAAGGGACAAGCGACCGATGGCTCGTACAACGCCGCCGCCGGCCCCGCGGTCACTGCCCTTGTCACCACCGGCATTCTCCGCCATGGCCGCTCGCCCGACGATCCGGTCGTTGCCAAGAGTCTGAAATACCTGGAAGGGTTCGTTCAGGATGACGGCGGCATCTATGCCCCGGAGTCGTATTACAAAAATTACGAGACGTGCCTGGCCATCCTCTGCTTCACCGAGGCCAATCGGGGCGGCAAGTACGATGCCCTGCTGAAAAAGGCCGACCGTTTTGTGAAGGAGAATCAGTGGGGAGCCGCCGGCGACAAGGGGCCACAGGATTTTGAATACGGCGGGGCGGGTTACGGCAAGAACAAACGACCCGACCTCTCGAACACCAACTTCCTGATCGACGCCCTCAAAGCCACCGGCAACGCCGCCGACAGCGAAGCGATTCAGCGGGCCCTGCTCTTTGTCGGCCGCTGCCAGAACCTCGAATCCGAGCACAATACGACGCCGTTCGCCGCCAAAAACCCCGACGGCGGCTTCTACTACACGCCGGCAGCCGGCGGCGTCAGCCAGGCGGGCAACGACGAAGCGACCGGCGGCCTGCGCAGCTACGCCTCAATGACGTACGCCGGCCTCAAGAGCATGATCTATGCCGGCGTGAAGCCCGGCGATCCCCGCGTCAAAGCGGCCGTCGGCTGGCTGAAGAAAAACTACGACCTCGACTCCAACCCCGGCATGGGCACCGCTGGCCTCTATTACTACTACAACACGTTCGCCAAGGCCCTCGCTGCCTTAGGCGAAGACAAATTCGTCGATGAGAAGGGGGTCGCCCACGACTGGCGAAAGGAGCTGATCGACGAGCTCGCCAGCCGTCAGCGCCCCGACGGCAGTTGGGTCAACAGCGACAACGCGAAGTGGATGGAGGGGGACGCGAGCCTGGTGACAGGCTATGCGCTCTTGGCGCTGTCGTATTGCAAGTAAGCGTGATGAGACTGGCGATGGGCTGGTTCATTGTTGGATTGGCCTCGATCGTGATTCTCGCTGGCGCGCTTCATTTCTTCCTTATTGCGCGTCGTCGTGCGCGATTCAGGAAGAGTGAAGCGCTGACGTACGCGAAGCTCCACCGTGGTCAGGACGTTGACCGCATGGATGCTATGCCCGACCTGCCCATACCGTTTGGTTACAAGATGGCCTGGTTGGCCATCCCTGCAAGCGATCCAGCCGAGGTCATGAATTCGTTGGGCCTCGATGGGGCGGAGCGCGCGAACTGGCTGACGGGATACCGAGCGGCGTATGCCGGACGATTGTTTGTCAGTCCGGTCGTCCGAGGCTGGGTTTTCGTGGTTTGTCGCGAACTGCCGCCCCTCGGTCATCCACCCCATGAGGCTCAATGGCATTCCCTGATGCACTCGCTCTCGAAAAAGTTTGGAGAGGCACAGTATTTCGCGACCCATCGTGTATCGGCGTTTCACGCGTGGTCGCGATTCGTTCGCGGCGAGGAGCAACGCTCATTCGCGTACGCCGACGGCCAGACACTAGTCGATCGCGGTTCAAAGACACCCGGTGAATTGAAACTTGCGTATCGTTATTTCGATGAGAATGCGCCTGAGGCAGAGTCCGACGAGTATTGGAATCGGAGCAACCTCAGCTACCCCGACGAACAACACGTCATGGAGGTTGCTGAAAGGTGGAGCATCAACCCGACGAAACTAGACAAACTTGATTCGGCGCCGGGATCCGGCTGGGTAGCAACGTTCAAGCGTGGCCAGATGTGACGGCAAGTCGTCGGGTGCCACTAGTGGCTTACCCTTGGTTGGCTGCACGTTTCATGAACCTCACTACCTCGCCATACAGCCCACCGGCAACGTCACTGGGCGTGTCGTGCTCGATGTCCACGTCACGACCTAGCTTGCTCGTCCACTTCCCGCTCGGTAGCTCTCGCGCAGCGTGCGTATAGAACAGCGACGACCCGTAAATGGCAACCTTGACGAAACCGACTTCGCTTTGACCGTCGCCACAAGGCTCGAATCCAAGTACCCCAAGGGCGGACTCAAGCACGTTGACTCCGAAGTCGTCGATTGACGCGGAAATCGGCCAATACACTCCCGGCTGCCACCAGTGCTCGGTGTCCGACGCCGCCCAGGCGATGCAGTTATAGTCGCTCGTCGCCGGGCTGGTGATCCGATAATTCGTCGCCGTCAGGCGGGGGAACTCGCGGCTGCCGATCATGGCGTGACGAATCCGTTTCGCTTGCCCCATTCCAGCCAGGCCTGGGCCATTTGCCGCACGTTGCCGGCCGCCTCAGGAGGCACGGGATTCTCTTCCGTGATCGATTCAAGGGCCCAAAACCATTGGTCGGGTTCGCGCTCGAGTTCCTCCAGGATCAAGGGCACGACCGAGAGCCCCATCCCAATAATTCGCTGGTAAGGGCGGAGCATCGCCATCTGCGCGGTATTCGAAAGATAACGCGACTGGCTCTTCCACTCAGCCGCGAGCCGTTGGAAGCGGTCGCGGATGTCAGTTGACGATTGGGATTGAAGTGTTGCTGGCATGGTGAAATCCAACGTGCATAGCTATCTACTTGATTATAGCCTGAAAAGACCGGTGTTTTGATTCTACTTTTTCCCAACCAGCTTCTTCATCTGCACCCACGTCCGCGTATTGGCCACGTCGTCCTTGGTCAGGCCGGCGCGGCGGGCTTGAAGAATGCCGTAGCGGAGCATCTCCAGGCCGTCGGGCGAATGCGCGTCGGTGTTGATCACGATCGGAATGCCGTGCTGCCGGGCCGCGGCGCAATAGACGTCGTTCAGATCGAGCCGCTGCGGGTTGGCGTTCAGCTCCAAGAGCTTGCCGTGTTTCTTGGCGGCGGCAAACACGGCGTCCAGATCAACCTCATAGGCCTCGCGGCGGTTGAGCAACCGGCCCGTGGGATGGGCCACCATCGAAACGTGCGGATTCTCAATCGCCCCCAGAATCCGCTCGGTGATCTGTTGCCGCGGCTGCTTCTGGCCGTAGTGAATGCTGGCAATGACCCAGTCGGCCTGGGCCAGCACGTCGTCGGGCAGGTCCATCCCCCCTTTCTCCAGAATGTCGCACTCGATCCCCTTGAGCAGCGTGAAACCTTTGGGCAGCTTTTCGCGGATATTGTCGATCTCGGCCCACTGTTCGAGGACGCGCTGGGGATTGAGGCCCCGGGCCATGCTCACCCGCTGCGAATGGTCGGTGATGGCGATATAAGCCAGACCCCGCGCGCGGGCCGCGGCCACCATTTCCTCGATCGAGGCACTGCCGTCAGTCGCCGTCGTGTGCATGTGCAAGTCGCCGCGGATGTCCTTCTCGGTGATCAGTTCCGGCAGCTTGCCGCTAGCGGCCCATTCGAATTCCCGCCGCCCCTCGCGCAGCTCCGGCGGAAAGACGGGCAGCTTGAGCGTGTCATAGACCTCTTTCTCGCTGGCCCCGGCGATCCGCTCCTCCTTGTCCCCCTTCACGCGAAAGACGCCCCATTCGTTGATCTTCAGCCCCTTGTCCTTGGCCATGCCGCGAAGGATGACGTTGTGTTCCTTCGAGCCGGTGAAGTACTGCAAAGCCGCCCCGAACGACTCGGCGGGGACGACGCGGAGGTCGATTTGCAGGCCGCTGGCGACGCGGATCGACATCTTGGTATCGCCGCGGGCCAGCGTCTGGGTGATCTCCGGGTATTTGCCGAGCCGGTCCATGACCTGGTTGACGTCGTCCGACACCACGAGGATGTCGAGGTCGCCGATCGTCTCCTTGCCGCGGCGGTAGCTGCCGGTGAATTCGAGCTGCTCGATGCTCCGGCAGTCCGCCATGTGCTCGCGCAGGTCGGCGACGATTTGATTGGCCTCGGCCCAGTACATGCGCTGGTGGGCCTGCTCGGCGATGCTCATTCCCTGGAGGATGATCTGCTCGGTCTTGACGCCAAAGCCCTTGAGCTTCTGCACTTTCCCCGCATCGCACGCCGCTTTGAGTTCCGCGAGCGTCTTGATCCCCAGCTCCTTGTGCAGAGCGGCAGCTTTTCTCGGCCCGACGCCGGGAATGCGCAAGAGGGCCAGCACGCTCTCGGGCACCTGAGCCTTGAGGTCTTCCAGCTGCGGCAGCGAGCCGGTCTGCACCAGCGTCATGATCTTCGCGGCCAGATCGTCGCCTATGCCCTCGATCGCCTTCAGCTTCTCCTTGCCCAGCTCGACCATCGCCGCGAGCGACTCGGGATAATCGCGGATCGTCCGCGAGGCATTGCGATAGGCCCGCACGCGGAACGGATTCTCCCCCTTGAAATCGAGAATGTCCCCGATCAGGTCAAAGGCGTCGGCGATGTGGGCGTTGGTCATGGCGTGCGAGACGGAGAGACAGAGGGACGGAGCGACGGAGGGACAGAGAGAGGCAGCCAGTCAATCAAGCTCCGCTCTCCCCGTCTCTCATTCTCTCCGTCTCTCCGTCGGATGCCAGCACTAGGCGTGGATCTCCACGACATCCTTGTCGTGTATTACGTAGTCCCCCTTCATCTGCGTGCCAGGGGCGACGAGCGAAGTGCTCCACACGCGGGCATATTTGAATGTCGCAGCCAGGTCGCGGTGCACCAGCTCCGCCACGTCGTGCAGCGTCCCGCCCCGCTTGAGCGTAAAGGGCCGGTCGAAGTCGGCCTCCTTCTTGCTCGGCAGCTTCGTATAAACGCGGACGACGTCGAGCGACTGGTAAATCGCATTGCGCAGCTCCTCCAGACCCGTGCCGTGCTCGGCTGAGATCGAAAAAGTCTGGAAATCCAGCGGGCAAAACTCCATGAGCAGGGCGATGCGGTCTTCGTATCCGGGCAGATCAATCTTGTTAAGCACCAGGAACGTGCGTGTGAACGACAGACCAATGTCCTCCTCGTCGAGGTGCGTCTGGTTGCCCAGCCGCGTCTTGGTCAGATTGAGCCGCTCGAGCACGGGGGGCAGGGCATCGATGCCGTCGTCGTTCCCCACGTCGGCCATGAGCAGCACCAGGTCGCTGCCGCGGATCAGGCCGAGGATGTTCGGGTCAAAAAAGTCCGCCGTAATTGGCGGCGTGTCGACAAGCTGCACCGTCACGTCTTCCCAGGGCATCATGC
Source organism: Planctomycetaceae bacterium (assembly GCA_022614795.1). GTDB lineage: Bacteria > Planctomycetota > Planctomycetia > Pirellulales > Pirellulaceae > CAYLLN01. The sequence continues at coordinate 8,395 of JAKEHX010000691.1, forward strand.
CGGGCTGGGGCTCGCGGGTGGTAAACGGATAGGGCGCGACTTCGGGCGTCGCTCGCGTCAGCCGGGCCAGCAACTGGCTTTTGCCGGCATTGGGGCCGCCGATGATCGTGGCCCGGCCGGCTCCCTGCCGCTGGATTTGCGGCCCGTGATGTCCCTTCTTGCCGGTCTTCCTGGCGTGCTCCGACTCGTGTTTGGCCTTGCTGATCTTGGCTTTCAATTCGGCCTGGAGCTTGTCGGTCCCTTTGTGCTTGGGGATTTCGCGGAGCATCAGCTCCAGGCAGCGCAGCTCGTCCTCGGGCGTCTGCGCGTGGCGGTATTCCGCCTCGGCTTTTTTGTATTGAGGAGTAAGGTTGGCGGGCATGGCGGCCAGGAGTCAGGGGTCAGGGGTCAGGCGTCGGGAGTCAGGGCCAGGAGTCAGAAGTCGCGGTTAGGGTTCGGGGTCGCGGAATTGGCTGGCCGCAGGCTGTCTGTACTTTGTACTCGGTACTCCGTACTCAGTACTCGGTACAGAGTATGGAACGTGATTAACGACACATCCATCGAGCGGCAATGAAACCATCACAAGTTACCCGCTCATGCTGCTCCATTATCCAACTACCTCCACAAGCGCCGCAACGAGGTCGTCGATCTGCTGCTCGGTGTGCAAGGCGGTCAGACTGATGCGCAGGAGCGACTGCCCCTCGGGCACACTGGGCGGGCGGATGCCGGGGACGAAGAATCCGCGGCGGCGGAGCTCGGCGGCGGCGGCCATCGTGCGATTCGCGTCGCGGAGGATCACGGGGACGATCTGGCAGAGCGACGTTGGCTTGATGAGGTCACATTCTCGCAATGTGCTGCGCAAATAGAAGGCCAGCTGTTGTACGCGTTGTCGCCGCGCGGGTTCGGTTCGCACGATCTCGAGTGCGGCCAGTCCGGCGGCAGCACAGGCAGCAGGCGCGGCAGTCGAAAAGACGTACGGCCGGGCGCGATTCGCGAGCCAGTCGATGAGGCGTTTCGATCCCGCAACAAATCCGCCGTGGCTTCCCAGGGCTTTGCTCAAAGTCCCAACGCGGACGTGAACTTGCTGCTCGAGTTCCAGAAGTTCGCAGATTCCGCGGCCATGATTCCCGATGACGCCGGTCGCGTGCGCCTCGTCCACCAATAGCATTGCGCCGCAGGTGGCAGCCATCTCGGCCAGGTGCTGTAGTGGAGCCGTGTCGCCGTGCATCGAGAAGAGCGAGTCTGTGATGATCAAGCGGCGGTTTACCTCGCCGCTTGCCAAGAGGGTCCGCAGACGATCGACATCGCCGTGGCCATAAATGTGAACCGCGGCGCCGCTCGACCGGCAGCCGTCGATGATGCTGGCGTGGTTC
>JAKEHX010000692.1 GCA_022614795.1 Planctomycetaceae bacterium
AGAGGTTGTGAATCTTTCGTAGCTGAAGTCGCCAGACTTCAGGTTTTTCTGCGGATTCGGAACTCTGGCGAGTTCCGCTACGGGATTCATTCACAACCTCCGACCTCCGACCTCCGACCTCGACTCACGTCGGCGCCAGCAGGTCATCCAGCGGCGGCCGCCACCAAGGCAGCTTGGGAAATAGTGCGCGGCCCACCTGCACCGCCGTCTTCGTCGATGCCTCGATCCGGCCAGCGTCCACCATGTCGCTCAAGTGCCAGTGCCCCAACAGCAGCGGCGCCAGATCGCGCTTCCGCAGCGTCAGATACTGCCGGCCGACCGGACCGCGGACCAGCTTCATGCCGCGGCTGGTGAAGACGAGCCGCAGCCGGGCGACTTGGGCCGCGTGCGTGCGGCCGATCTTTGCGCCGCACTGAATCTCCAGCCCCAGGGCCAGCGGTTTGGGCAGGGCCGCCGCGCGGTGCCGCGCCACGAGCACCCCTTCCAGCTCGACAAGCAGCCGCAGCGGGTCGAACACCTTGGCCATGAAGACCTCGCCGCCGATTTCTTCGGCTTGCTCGATTCGCCCGCCGGACTGGTGGAACAGGTGGTGCAAGGGATCGTCGGGGGCGGCATCGAGGCGGACCTGCCAATGATCCTGCTCGCTGGCATCGGCGCAGACGCGGGCCACCAGGTGCTCGGCCAATTGCGGCCGGCCCGGCTCGACCATCAACTCCACGATCCGCCCTTCGCGCACGAAGACATAGCCCCGGATAGCGGCAAGCTGCTCCGAGAGGTCGGCGGTTTCCGCCCCCTCGGCCACGACATACACGCGGTCGCATGCGCCGCGGTTGATGAGCCAATCCCAATATTCCTCGCGCCGCGCCGGCCAGCCCCAGCGGCCAGCCAAGGCCGCGTCGTAGAGCCGCATGATCGCCGGCAATTCAATCCGCCGCAGCGGGCGTACGGCGATCGGCACTCGCGGCTGGCGAAGCAAGCAGTGGGTTTCGCCCGCGTCGCGATCGGGAATCACCCCTTCCGACGTGGATTCCAGGTGCGCCAGTATTTGCCGCGCGCCGGCCGTGGCGAACGCGTGCCGCCCGCACACGGCCCAGCCCTGGCGAGCGAACACTGGCACCGCCCGCGTGCGGGTCAGCCCCAGCATCACGCCCTGCTCGCGGGCCTGCCGTTCGGCTGCTGCGATCAGCGAGCTGGCAAATCCGAGGCCGCGATACTCCGCCGCGGTCGCCAGGTCCATCACCTGCACGGCGCTGGCGGCCAGGCCATCCAAGTGAATCGTCCGCCGGCTGAGGCGGAGGTGCGCGGCGACCGCATCGCCGTGGCGCACGACCAGCCGCGACGAGGGCTCGTAGCCCGGCTCGTCGAGCTGTGCTTGGAACTCCGCCGGAGTGGGGCCGTGAAACGCGGCCAAGAGCAGCCGGTGGATCGCCTGGTGGTCTCCCGCCTTGGCCGCAGCGAGGCGCGGGCCGTCACGCTCCGCAGCACTGTCACGCTCAAGAGCACGCTCACGCTCAGGAGCCGAGATTGCGGCTGGAACGATCTCTGGCGGGGTGCTATGAAGGGCGACTCGTGCGGGCCGCCGGGTGGACTTCGTGCGTGCGACCGGAAGCGCGGTGCGCGTATTCACTGGCGAGTCCTCTCGCTGGTTGTCGAATCCCTCCGCGGCTCGTCATGGCCGCCCGAACAACTCCAACTGCAAAGCCTTCTTCGCAGGATGTTCACAACTTACTTTTCCGGCGCGGCCAGTGCTAGTAGGCGCGGCACTAAATATTCCTCCGGGTAGAGGACGAACGAAAACTCGCGCGAGCCGAGCGTGCGGGCCTGTTGAAGCTGTTCCACGAGCCGCGCGTGCTCGGCGCGCAGGTGCGCCGCCAGCGGCTTGAGCTTCTCGTGCATCGACGCGTTGATCCGATCGAGGCCGTCGAACACCTCGTGCCTTGCCCGGCGAAGCGTGTGCGAGCGGACATATTCGCGCTTCTGGGCGGCCAGCGCCATCAGCTCGCGCTCCAGGGCCGCATCGCCCGCCACCAGCGGATGGCCGATCAGCGACTCGGGCCGAAAGCGCACGTCGCGGACCGCCCGGGCGGCGCTGCGCACATCGTCGATCGTGACAGCGGGCCGCTGGATCGGCAGGCGAAACGTGGCCGTGGCGGTCAGATACCGCGGCGGCTCGATGCCGAACAGCCGGCGGATGATCTCGTCGGTCAGCTCGTCGTATTTGGCCCCGCCGATGCCGTGGATGAAGAGGTCGCTGAGCACCAGCCGGGCATACATCGTGGTGATGAGGGCCCGGGGGCGGATTTTGATTCCCGCTGCTTCCGCCGCCGCCAGCTGCTCCGCCGACTTGTCGAGGTTTTCGGCGTCTTCGATCGGGAACTCCAGGCGATGGTGATCGCTGATCATCAGCCTCTGCCCGCGCCGATGCACGAAGGCCCGCCGCCGCAGAGGATGTTGCGTCGTCCAGATCCAGAGCGGCGCCTCAATCCACCCGGTATCCGACGCCAGTTCGGCCACGGGGTGTGCTCGGCTGCGGACGCGATTCGTCAGGCGATACTCGTGGAGACATTGGTTGTGATGGACTGCGAAGCTTGCCAAGCCGGCCAGAAGCATGGCCACGAACTTGCGGAACTCCAAAGTGCCCGCAACTTGACTCAGCGGCAAGTCGAGCACCGATAGCCCCAACCTGGATTCCAATCGGTTCCGGTAGCGCGCCAGCAAGAGGCCCAGCTTGTCCGTCTGTTGGAGGTCGTCGTCCAGCATCGCGGGCGCGGCCCACATGCTCTCGACGATGAGCGGACCCATGTTTGGGGCCGCACGTCGCGATTTCTCAAGCCCTTTCCGCACGGTCCTGGCAAACGAGCCAAACAGCGCGCGGTCGCATAAGAGGCGCTCTTCCCACGGATTCGCATCCCCGGTCTCGTCAAATGGCAGAGGAACCACCGCGTCGCTAGCCGGGACGAGAACGCTCGTTGATCGCACGTAGTCGTTGTCCACGATCAGATTGATTGGCTGTGCCGAGCACTGCGTCGCAATCGACGACAACAGAAAACTCTTGAACCAGACACCGGGATGAAACAGTTCCGGCTGATGTCCGGCCATCACGACCGTCTCTTGTCCGTCCAGAAACGAAACATTGGACTGGCGATAGGAGGCGGTATAACTGCATGCCAGCTGCACAACTCGCTGTCGAGCAGCCCTTCGCAGCTGGCCCAGCAGCTCAGCGGCGCCTGAAGAGGCTTGGAGAAGCGTTGCGTTTTCGGAGATGATCGACGGAACATTGGACGCCGGCGGGTCGATGAGCGCGGCGGCGTCGGCTTCGGGGGCGCGGAGGTTGCGGTAAGTCAAAGACGACATGCCCGATTGCAGATCGCAGAGTGTGGAAGGGGAGGGCGAGGCTCCTGCGGACCGCGAGCACTGCTGGGCAAGCCAGCAGTGGC
>JAKEHX010000693.1 GCA_022614795.1 Planctomycetaceae bacterium
CGAGCTGCTTGAGATTGTTCCCGCACGAGCTGCGGCGGGCCGCTTCGCGGGCGGCTTGCACCGCAGGCAAGAGTAAGGCCACTAGCACTCCGATGATGGCGATCACTACCAAGAGTTCTACCAAGGTAAAACCGGCGCAGCGGCGTCCCAATGGACGAGAAGAAAGGTCCATGCGTCACACTCCGATGAGAGATACGAAAATAGCGGTCGAAGCCAAGCCGAACGGCGGCCCCGAAAGACACTTCAAATTGTAGCCCTGGCAGGGGGCCGAGTCTTGGCGAATCGGGCAGAATTGATTTGCAAATCGGGCAATGCACAGTGCTACTACACACGCCGGCCAACGAGGGCGGCGCGGGCTGCGAGGACCCGCCTGGCCGCTTCGTCGGCCGTCTCGGCCAGCGCGGTCAGGTGCCCCATTTTGCGTCCGATCCGCGGTTCGGCCTTGCCATACAGGTGCAGCTTCACGTCGCCTTGAGCGAGGGCAGCGGGCCAATTGGGGGGAGCCGATTGCCACAACTCGCCAAGCAGATTCGCCATCGCCGCCGGCCGGTGCTGACGCGGCGAACCGAGCGGCAGGCCACACACTGCCCGGACTTGCTGCTCGAATTGGCAGGTGGTGCAGGCGTCGATCGTCAGGTGGCCCGAGTTGTGCGGCCGCGGCGCAAGTTCGTTGACCATGAGCCGCTCGCTCCGATCGACGAAGAACTCCACGCACAGCACGCCCACAACCTCGAGCCGGCGGAGAATCTCGCGCGTGATCTCGATGGCCTCGGCGGCCACGCCCGGCGGCACGGCGGCCGGCGCGAACGAGAGATCGAGGATGTGGTTGACGTGGCTGTTTTGCATCGGGCCGTACGCGACCCGCGACCCGTCCGCGCCGCGAGCACCGACGACCGAAATCTCGCACTGAAAGTCGATGAACGATTCGAGGATCGACTCGCCGCCAGCGAACTTTGGCCACACGCGGTCGAGTTCGTCGGCCGAGGCCAGCTTCGCCTGCCCTTTGCCGTCGTAGCCCCAATCGGCCGTCTTGAGGACCGCGGGCGTGCCGGCCTGAGCCAGCGCCGCCGCGAGATCGCCACGCGAGCGGACGGGCCAGAACGGAGTGACCGGAATGCCCGCGCTGGTCAGAAACGACTTCTCCCGCAGCCGGTTCTGACTCGTGTGCAGCACATTGCCGCCCGGCCGCACCAGTGCGAACCTCTCGCAGGCGGCCGTGGTCGCGGCAGGCACATTTTCGAACTCGAACGTCACCACGCTGACGCCGCGGGCAAAGGCGGCGACCGCGTCCAGGTCGTCATAGGCCGCGCGGATTTCCAGGTCGGCGACCTGGCCGGTAGGCGTGTCATCGTCCGGCGAAAGCACGTGCACCCGATAGCCCAGCCGGCGGGCCGCGATGGCGAACATCCGTCCGAGCTGCCCGCTGCCGAGAACGCCGAGCGTGCTTCCAGGCGGAATGGGTCGGGACATGGCGGCGTGACCGGGTGGGACGGAGAGACGGAGGGACGGAGGGACGGAGGGACAGATCCTTAAAACGACCAATCGTCGGCGTGCGTCGCCATTTTGACGAGCATTGCGATGATGCGGTCATACTCTTTGTAAAGGTCTGCCGCCTCGTCACGCGGCACATATTCGCAACCGACGGCGAACTGTAGCCACGACTGCGTTTCCGCGGCTTCTGCTTCGGAATCGGTCAACTTGTTGACGAATGATTGAGGATACCGCCGTTTCCGCCAGCCCTCGGCAAGATTGCCGCACACCGACCGCGATGAACGCCGAATCTGATCGGTCAGCGAATACCGCTCTTCTTTGGGAAACAGCTTGGAGAGTTTGAACACGCGCATCCCCGCCGCATATCCGCGTTGATAGACCTCAAGATCGGTGTGCTTGCGAATCGGTTTCTTCATGTTGGCACCTCAATGTTGAACGAAAAAAGCGAGATTATCCAAACTTCTCCGCGTCTCTGCGCCTCCGTCCCTCTGTCTCTCCGTCCCTCCGTCGCTCCGTCGCTCGCTCCGCCTACGGCAGCGTCTCCTGGCGCACCTTCGCGGACTGGTCGGCTTGAAATGCGTGCAGCTTCTGCCGCAGCTCGGGGCGCGTGCTGGCGAGAATGCGCACGGCGAGCAGCCCCGCGTTCTTGGCTCCCGCCTCGCCGATCGCCAGCGTGCCGACCGGAATGCCCCCCGGCATTTGCACGATCGACAGGAGCGAATCGAGCCCCGCGAGCGCCTTGCTTTGCACCGGCACGCCCAGCACCGGCAGCACCGTCTGCGACGCGACCATCCCCGGCAAATGGGCCGCACCGCCGGCGCCGGCGATGATCACCGCCAGGCCGCGCCCCTCGGCGGTGCGGGCATATTCGCACATCCAGTCCGGCGTCCGGTGAGCCGAGACAATCTGGCATTCGTGGGCGATGCCGAATTGCTGGAGGACCTCCGCGGCATGGCGCATCGTCTCCCAATCGGACTTGCTCCCCATGATGACGCCGACGAGGGGTGATTGTGCGGCGGGCATGGCAAATCTCCCGGTGGCGGCGACCGCAGTCGCCAAAAGAGTGTGTGATACCGCAAGCCTGACCGTTTGGATAGGTCGCCGGCCGTAGCCGAATGCGTAGCTGAAGTCGCCAGACTTCAGGAAATCCCGCCTGAAGTCTGGCGACGTCTGGCGACTTCAGCTACGACGCTACGACGCCATTCACGAAGTGTCGTCGCGCACCGGCCCGCGCCGCCGCAGCCACCACTGCCCGGGCGCCAGCTCCCCGCCCGGATTGTCGCGCAAATAACGCAGCCGCGTCAGCAAGTCGTACACCCGGTAATAGCGCCGCCACGGATTTTTTCGCAGGCAGCGGAGGCAGACGGCATCGAGCGACGGCGTGACCTCCTTGTTCCACTGCGACGGCGGTGCGGGATCTTGCGAGCGGACCTGCTCAGCGACTTCGCTGGCCGTCCCGCCCACAAACGGCGGCCGGCCCGCCAACAGTTCATACAAAATCAGCCCCAGGCCGTAGATATCGGTGTACGGTCGCGGCTCGGCGGCCGAATCGTCCAGCAGCTCCGGAGCCAGGTAGCACAGCCCCGCCGGATCGTCGTCCCCCGCTGGCGTTGCATCGGGCGCCACTGCTGGCTTGCCCAGCAGTGCCGGTTGCTGAAACAATCCGCCCGTCAGCCGGAAGTCGCTCACCCGCGGTATGCCGTCGGCCGCCAGCAGCACGTTGCTCGGCTTCAGGTTCCCGTGCACAATCCCTTGCCGATGCAGGTAGTTGGCCAATTCGGCGAGTTGCACGACCAGGTCGAGGGCCTGATTGATCCGCGGCCGCTTCATCGTAGGCGTCACGCTCCGCGTGACGGAACGCGGCTCGGCAGCCTCGCCCGCCCGACTACTTGCTCCCGACCCCTCACGCGGAGCGTGAGGACTACAGTGCTGCGCCATCCGCTCGGCCAGACTCCCTTGCGGCACATAGTCCATCACCACATAGCCCGAGGCGTTCCACCAGCCAGCCCGCTGTACCGTGGCGATCTGCGGATGAGCGAGCGACGCCCACAGCGCCGCGCCCGCCGCCAGCCGCTCCTCCCACGCCTCGCGCGGGCAGAGGTCCGCCGCAAACACCTTCACGGCCACCGTCTGCTTCAGCGGCTCGTACACCGCGCGATAGACGACGCTCCGCGGCCCGCGGCCGATCTCGTCCCCCAGCCGATAGCCGTCGCGCTCGGCCAATCGAACCAGTCGCTCATGCCCGCTCAGCGGCGTCGCCGCCACCGGCTGCTCGTCGAGGAACCGCCGCAGGTCATCGGCCAGGGCACGAGCACTCGCATAGCGCCGCGCGGGCTCCTTCTCCAAACACGTCAGGCAGATCGAATCCAAATCGCCCGGCACATCGGGCGCTAGCAGCGACGGCGGCGTCGGCTCGACATGGAGCACCTGCCAGACCGTCTGGCCCCACGACTCGTTGACAAACGGCGGCCGGCCCGCCAACAGCTCATAGAGAATCGCCCCCAGCGAATAGATATCCGCCGCCGGCCCGATCGCCCCGACCCGCCCCTCCGCCTGCTCGGGGGCCATATACGCGGCCGTTCCCAGCACCGCCCCGGCCTGCGTCCACGCCGTGCTCTCGCCATCCAGCCGCTTGGCCAGGCCGAAGTCGGCGATCTTCGGAGTGAGTGGTGAGTGGTGAGTGGTGAGTGGGAGTGACGCCGACTCACCACTCACCACTCCACCACTCGCCACTCCACTCCTCCTCATTAGCACATTCGCCGGCTTTAAATCCCGATGCACAATCTTCCGTGCGTGGGCGTGCTCGATCGCTTCGGCCAGCGCGAGCACCAGCTCGGCGGCCTGCCGCGGACTCATCGGCTGGCCGGCCAGATGCGTGTCGAGGCTGCCCCCTTCGATCAGCTCCATCGCAAAAAACGGCAGGCCGTTGTGCTCGCCCACTTCGAATATCTGCACCACATTCGGATGCTGCATGCGGGCGGCGGCTTCGGCCTCCAGGCGGAACCGGGCCCGGTCCTGCTCGCCGGCCAGGGCCCCGTCGCGAATCAGCTTCAGCGCCACCAGCCGACCATCGCTCACTTGCCGCGCCCGATAGACGACCCCCATGCCGCCGCGGCCCAGCTCGCGCAGCACCTCGTAGCCCGGCACCTTGGGCCAGTCCGGCGGCCTCGGCTCCCCCGGCCCCTCCCAGCCGATCGTTTCCTGGCTGTGGATCATGGCGCTCCCCGACGCCCCGAGTTGTAATTGGGAGGGCGAGGCTCCGCCCGAGCCGCAAGAGGCACTCGACCTGCTCAATACTCCGAGGTTGTGAATGAATCCCGTAGCGGAACTCGCCAGAGTTCCGAATCCGCGGAACAACCTGAAGTCTGGCGACTTCAGCTACGAAAGATTCACAACCTCTCAGTACTCGGTACTCTGTACTTTGACCCGCCTACTTGCAACCGTCCGGCATCCACCGGGCGCCGCTTAGTCGCTGAACCGGATCGAACTCCTCGCCCTGGCTCCGATTAAACTTTTGTATGTTTTCCATGTGCAAAAGCGCGTCCTAAACTTCGTAAACCCTTCTCAACCAACCACTTGCACGTTTAGCAGCTCCCGGCCCGAGTTGAGCGAGTTTAGCGCCAAACACGTAGCTGAGTCGCCAGACTTCAAGAATCCCCCACCTCAACTCTGGCGTTCAACTACTACGAAACCCTGGTTGACAGCTATTTTGCACGATTCGGCCCGCTTTGGCGCCGCAACTCGCTCCCCCGCAACGACTTAACGCTGGTTGACAGGGTTTGCGTCCCGCTGTCCACCTCCTGCGAGAGGGCCAGCGCTCAAGGCTGGGGCCGGACCACCGGGAGGTTCACACCTCCCGCTCGCCGACGGTCGTTAACGCGCACTTCGAGCCTCAACGCCACCGACACTCATACCAACCAAAATTCCAAAGAGCGATGCCCCAAGCCAATCGCCCCGCACCGCCGTAACCTGGCCAGAAGCATCCCACAGTGTATCCATTTATACACACATGTCAAGAGACCTACCATATCTTGTAGGTCGCCCGCCCCCGACCTACCACCGGTTGTGGTTGAGGCCCAAAGGTGGGGGTGAATCCGGGGCAACACGAAAGCGCCAGCTCATACCAGGCGCGAAGCGTCAGCGAGGAAAGAGCCTCTCTGACGCTTCGGGTTCGTCAGTTCGTCAGGCGTCGCACAGGTTGGTACCATAACGTCCTTGCTCCCCGCACATCGCCCGCCCCTTCTGCCGCCATGCCTCTCCCCCATTCACTCCGCAATTTGCAATCTGCAATTTGCAATCTGCAATTTGCAATCGCCTTCCTGGTCCCTGGCCTCTGGCCCCTGGCTCCTCTCTCCGCCCAGGACGATCCCTTCGCCGCCGGAGTGCGCACCACGCCCTGGCTCAAGCCGGAGGACGAACAGAAGGCCTTCAAGCTGCCGCCCGGTTTCGAGATTCAGTTCGTGGCCGCCGAGCCCGACATCCAGAAGCCGCTGAACATGGCCTTCGACGAACGCGGGCGGATCTGGCTCACCTGCTCGGTCGAATATCCGTATGCCGCCCCGCTCAATAAGCCCGGCCGCGACTCGATCCGCGTCCTGGAAGACGCCGACGGCGACGGCCGCTTCGAGAAGATTCACACCTTCGCCGATGGCCTCAACATCCCCATCGGCATCTATCCCTATAAGGGCGGCTGCATCGCCTGGAGCATCCCCAACATCTGGCACTTCGAAGACACCGACGGCGACGGCGTCTGC
>JAKEHX010000694.1 GCA_022614795.1 Planctomycetaceae bacterium
GTGTATGCCCGGATGAACGCTGAAGGACGGCATGCGAAGAATAAGTAGTAGGCACACTCCGTGTGCCGTCCGCCGACAGAGTGTGCCTACTACTTATCGCTCCGCTTCGCATCGCGCCCTCCCTTTGACGAGCCAGCGCACGTAGACGATCCCGCGGCCGGGGATCGTGTCGATCTTGAAGGCCGCGAAAGCACGGCTCGCTGCCGCGCAGGCCGGCAATCACCTTGAGATCCTTGTTGCCGGTGGGAGGCAGCCGGTAAGTTGATGACCGGCTGGGAGTTAGGGCGAGTGGCGGTGACGAAAGTCGAGATGTGGCAAAAATTTGCGGGGCGGGGCTTGACGCGCGCATGTTCATTTGATCAAATGACCACGTCCGAAGAACCGCGAGACGGAGCCGCTTCGCAAGCCGGCCCCGTGCGGCGGCCTAGATCGCAGGTCCGAGGCGAACACCGTTAATCGGAATGCGGGCCTGGCTTTGTTCATTGACAATTCAAAGTAGTAGGCAGACTCCGTGACGAGGACAGAACGCTTCCTCGGCCACATGTCCCACATGGAGTCCAGGACGGCACACAGTACCGCCCCAAGCAATTCCCTGCGGAAATTCGCGAGTTGCCATGTAGCGGAACTCGCCAGAGTTCCGACGATTTCGCGGCACAGTCGGAATTCTGGCGAATTCCGCTACGAACTTGCATGGGGCGGTACTTAGGGCGACGACAACGCCCTTCCAGCGAAGTTGCTGAATGGGGGGCTTAACTCTAGTACCTCTAGTAGGCGTTAGCCCAAATCAAACGCTGGTGCAGGTCAGGAAGCGGTTTTTCACTCGCTTTCGAGAGGTTTAGCCTGAAACTTTTTTGATGAATTTGCGGGACTGCAAACTCTCGTGCGATGTCGATTTGGTTGGAATGTTGGCGGATCATTTGCCATTGCGATCGGGCACGCAGTCCATATGCGGGCGTTCAAAAGTCTGAAAGCAGGGACAAGTCCCGCAGTCCATATGCGCGACGAACTCCCTCACCCTGGGAAAGGGAGAGGGGACTACTCCGGCACGACTGTCTGCTCAACGACGCGGCGAATCAGGGCGTCGGCGGCATCGCGCTGGCTGGTGCGGAGGAAGCCTTTGAGAATGACGCGGTGCGAGAGGACCAGCGGCGCGAGTCGCTTCACATCGTCGGGCACCACGAATTGCCGCCCTTCGATGAGAGCCAGGGCCTGAGCCGAGCGATAAAGGCTGAGTGCGCCGCGGGTGCTCACGCCGACGCGGAGTTCCTCCGACTGGCGCGTCTTGTGGACGATATCGAGGAGGTAGTCGCTGACTGACTGTTCGAAGGCGATGGTGCGAACTGCCTCTTGCAGGGCGACGATCTGCTCGCACTCGACGACGGGTTCGAGTTCCTGGACGGGCTCGCCCTGGCGGTGGCTCGTCAGGACGCGGCGCTCGTCGTCGAGTCCGGGATAGCCCATCGAAATGCGGAGGAGGAACCGATCGAGCTGGCTCTCGGGGAGGGCATAGGTCCCCTCGAATTCGAAGGGGTTCTGCGTGGCGATCACCAAAAACGGCCGCGGCAATGAGAAGGTCTGGCCATCGACTGAGACCTGGCCTTCGCTCATCGCTTCGAGCAGGGCCGACTGCGTCCGCGGCGGCGCCCGGTTGATTTCGTCGGCGAGAACGATGTTCGAAAAGATCGGACCGCGGTGGAAGATGAACTTGCCTTGCTTGGCGTCGAAGACCGAGCTGCCGAGGATGTCGCTGGGCAAGAGATCGGGTGTGAATTGCAAACGGCAGAAGTCGCCGGCGACGCTGCGGGCCAGGGCCTTGGCCACGAGCGTTTTGCCGACGCCCGGAACGTCTTCGAGCAGCACGTGCTCGCCCGAGAGGAGCGCGACGATGCACCAGCGCACGACGTCGGCCTTGCCCAGGACCACGCGCCCCATGTTGGCTTCGAGCTGCCTTACCAGAGCGTGCAATTGCTCCGTGGAGAGCATCTCCTCGGTGCGGATCGCGGTAGCAGGAAGGTCCATAGATGCGATGATGACGTTCGATAAAGCAGCCGAAAGCCAGAGCTTCCGGGGAATCGGCGGCGGATGCTCCCCAGCGATCCACAGCAGGCTATTGCGCAGCCCGCCGCCAGAAACCCAGCGCCTCCGGCTGCATGCGGACGAACACGCTATCGTAACCAGCCGGCAAGCGCCTGTCTGCGGGCTGCCGCGGTACTTAACGAAGAGGCGTGGGGACCGGGATTCGCTGAATTGCCCCGTTTCGCCGGTCAAGTTGGTCTTCGCGCGGCCCCGCGGGTGTGGTATTGACCCGCGGCATAGGTCCGCCTGCTGCGCCGACACGAGGTTGGCCGCGGGCGGCCGAAGCGAGCAGCGGGGTGCGAAGCATGCAGCGGATCCTCGACGTTTTTCAGCGGGCGCGCGAGCGCGTCAGCGCTAAGATTGCCATTCTGGTCATCGTCGGATTGATCGGCGTCATTGCCGTGTGGCAGGGATTCAGCCACATGGCCGCCCAAGCGCCGGCAGGGCCAAAAAAGCAGGTGGCGACAGGTACTCAGGGACTGCTTGACCGCGGAAGCGTGCGTCAGGCGGGCGCGGAAGTGGCCGATGGTCAAATGCCGGGAGCCGGCGGCGTAGCCAGCGCCGGCGGCGAGTATGGCCAGTCGCCAGCCGCGCCCGGCGAGTTCAATCCCTACGCCAGCGGCAGCCTCTATCAGCCGGAAACTTCGGTCCCCGAGAATCCGTACCGGGCCACAGTGGGTGACGATGCGCAGCCTGCGCAGCCGCCTGCTCGGCCAGCCACGTCGCCCTATGCCGCTGGCGGCCAGTCGGCCGACGAATCAGGCGGCCAACCGGCGGAAGGAGCATCGGACGCAGCAACCGGGACGAGTGAGGACGGGTCAACGACGACTGCACCGGTGGTCGATCCGGTCGAGGCCTACGCTCAGAAATTCAAGAAGCAGGCGAGCGCCGCAAAACAGCATGAACCCGCCGAGCCGCGGACCGTTGCAGCCCCGCCCGCTACGAGCGCGGCCGCGGACCTGACGAGTAGTCCTTATTCTCAACCAGCAACCAGTCCGTATTCTGCTTCGGCCGTGCCAGCGGAATCCACGCCAGCAGCCGCCGCACCCGCCGAGACACCGCCGACGCGATCCACACTCGGAACCGGGGCAGGTTCATATTCCACGGGCAACGATCGGCTCGGACCATCGCCCTATTCACAGCCTAGCGCCGCCGCACATGCCGTAGCGGGCCAGGCCGCCGCGACGCCCGGCGAGCGCCAGCTCGAAGGACCGCAGCAGCCGGCGATAACGATCGAGAAGTTCTCGCCGGCCGAGATTCAAGTCGGCAAACCGGCAACGTTCGAACTCATCGTCCGCAACGTGGGGCAGGTGCCGGCTCAGCATGTCGTCGTGACCGACCACGTTCCTGCCGGCACGCAGCTGGCCGACGTCAGGCCCCAGCCCGCGCAGAATTCCGACGGCTCGCTCGTCTGGCAGCTGGGGACGATGCAGCCCGGTGAAGAAGCGGCCATTTCGCTGCAAGTCATGCCCCAGTCCGAGGGCGAGATCGGCAGCACGGCTCATGTGACGTTTGCTGCCCAGGCGACGAGCCGATCGATCTGCACGCGGCCGCAGCTCACGGTCGAGCACACGGCTCCGCCCAAGGTGCTGATCGGCGAATCGCTGACCGTGGGCATTACCGTGGCCAATCCCGGCACCGGCCCGGCGACCGGCGTGATGATCGAAGAGGACGTGCCCGACGGCCTGGCGCATGTGGCGGGCCGGCAATTGGAGTATGAAGTGGGGACGCTGCGGCCGGGCGAGTCGAAGCGGCTGGAGCTGGCGCTCAAGGCCGACAAGCCGGGCCTGATCGAAAATACGATCGTCGTCCGCGGCGACGGCAACCTCGCGGCGTCGCATCGGGTGCAGGTCGAAGTGGTCGCCCCGCAGCTGGAGGTTGATGTCAGCGGGCCGAAGAAGCGGTTCCTTCAGCGGCAGGCGACATACACCGTCTCTGTCGCCAATCCGGGCACGGCCCCGGCTCGTACCGTGGAACTCGTCGCCTATTTGCCGCGGGGGATGAAATTCGTCGAATCCGATTCGCAGGGCCAATACGACAGCACGCAACACGCCGTCTTTTGGAGTCTCGAAGAGCTGCCCGTTTCGAAAGCCGGCAGCGTGAAACTCACGACGCTGCCCGTCGAGCCGGGCGAGCAGCGGCTGCGGATCGAAGGCAAGGCCGATCTTGGCCTGACGGTCTCCGGCGAGCAGATCGTCCAAGTGGAACAATCGGCCGAGCTGTTGCATACCGTCAAGGATGCGGATGAAGTGATCGAGGTCGGCAGCGAAACGGCCTACCTGATCAAGGTGAGCAACGTGGGAACGAAAGCGGCGACCAACGTCCGCGTCGTCGCGCTCCTGCCAGCGGGCATCAAGGGGACGGCCGGCGAAGGGCCGACCCGTGCCTCGGGCGACGCCACGCAGGTGATCTTCGAGCCGCTGGCCAAGCTCGAGCCGCAGGAAGAAGTCACGTTCAAGGTGCTGGCTCAGGGCGTTGTGGCAGGCGATCACATTGTCCGCGTGCAGCTGGCGAGCGACGAATGGCCGACGCCGGTCACCCGCGAAGAGAGCACGCGGGTGTA